>JBGOYO010000025.1:0-13931 GCA_041479715.1 Anaerolineae bacterium | reverse complement strand
GAGACCGGCTGACGTTCCGGCGTTGATGCACTTTCTTCCGCACTCAGCTTTTCGGCTTGAGATAACAGCCTCGTCAGGCTGCGCTTCATCTGCTCAGCTGATACTTGGTTCTCCCCAAGACGCATTAAATCGCTGGTATGCTTAAGGATTTCAACCATCTCTGGGGTTAAGTCAGTAGTTTGGTTAAGGCACTCCTCAACCAGCATACCGGCATTCACTTGCTCGATACATTTTTCTAACGCGTCAATTTCTCTCTGGTTCATACCATCTCACTGCCAAGTTTTCGGCGTAAAGCCTGCATCGCTCGATATTGTAGGGCTTTGATCGTATTGATTTCCCTGCCCATCAATGCTGCCGTTTCTTCTAAAGAAAGTCTGTTTCCAAAGCGCAAAGTGATCACAAGCTTTTGCGCATCGGTTAATTCGTCAATCGCCATCTGCAGTTGTCGTAGCCTTTCTGCTTGATCCGTCAGGATCACTGGATCATTTTGAATTAGATAGAGATCCGTATTATTTTCTAGGATCTCGGCCGGCTCTTCTTTCGGCCGGTTGTATATCTTCCGGAAATGGTCATTCACCAGGTTGGCGGTTGTTCGGATTAGCCATCCCCTCAGATTCGTATCAGGTCCACGTCCTCTGTGCACCGCTTCCAGCAGATGCATGAACACGTCACCAGCGATATCCTCCGCTGTCACCTCATCGCTCACCCTGAAGCGCGCAAATCGGTAAACCTCGGGATAATAGCGGTTATGGATTACAGTGATCGCTTGTGGATCAAGCGTATTTAAAAGGTCAATTTCCAATGAATCGGCTGACATTCGCCTCGGATACACTCCAAATTGCTGAAGGCTTATTTTATTATATGTTGCAAGGCTTTGCCAGTCCGACATTTCTTTCATCCACATTAATAGTCGTACAGAATGGATTAAAGTTATGCGGTATTATGATGAATTGTTAAAGAACTTTACTAGCAGGCAGTGAGTATTTTCCCACGCATCTGTGAATGCGTATCTATCGTCGAGCCTAACGATTACCGTAATAACGTCGCATAATAAATCGCCGCTACCACGTGTAAGATCGCCGCTGCGAAAAGCACCATCCCCACCGGGATATGGATCGCGTGCCACAATCCCAGCATCCGCCGAGTCATAGCGATTGAGCCTAACTGCCTGCGCAGAGTTCGCTCCCGTTTCAGCAATTCATTAAACTCGTTGGCTTGCGCTCGTACACTTCGGTCCATCCGGCTGCTTGCCCGCCACCACCTCAACCTTGCGTTCCATTCTTCGAACGCTCTCCCGAATACCAGCCTGTTTCCACTCCCGACGGTTACTGGGGATAATCGTTTAGACAGCGATTGGTATAGCTCTGGCTGCGTTGATAACCATGTCTGCAGCTGGCCATCGATCACCCTGATCTGCAATTCCAAGTCATTCGCTTCAATCTCGATACCATCCACGTTTCTCGGCACCGCCGTATATATATATCTCCCCAAAAAACCGCTGGCAACAATGATAATCGTCAACAGCATCACCATCCCTGCCAGTCCGTTGAACTTCCACGATGTGTGCAGTAGCACCATATACGGTCCGACCAAACCGGTAAATATGTGGAATTGCAGCCAAGTAGACATCCTCCCCCACTTTGCGCTTCGACTGCGTTTGCGTAGTGAGTACAGCGTCTCGGCCATGATCATCAGGATGAATCCGATGATCCCAATACTGTGCCCAAAAAAGTCACTCGCCCCTGGGATCCCACCTAACATGATCACCACGAATAGGTAGATCAATGTTATGAACACGATGGCTATAAAAGATAACCACAATTCACGGCTAGACTGCTGCATAATCTTTTATTCCTTCAGCCGGTGCCGCATCAGCCCAAAAATCTGCAATCACATCAATAATAGAATTCCCGGGTTGGACTAATTTATCCCGAATGGGGGTGATATCAATTTTGTCAACGATGATATGATGAATAGCTCTGGAAAGGGTTTGGTCGCCCATCAGCAGTGCTCCAACTAAATGATTATCACCTACCAATACTCTCAAGCGGTTGACGTCAAAATTGGCCTGGGTTACGATCGCATCTGGCATCTGACGCCAGCCCTCACTATCACCCCGCACAATCCCAACCACGTCAGCATCCACATCTCTCCCGCCCAGTGCCCCAATAAGGGTCGTGGTCAGTCCTGCCAGGCGTGTGACGTTGAACGGCACCCCCTTGATGTAAGGGATTTTTTCACCCGCCATGTTCTGCCCGGCGATATAACCTTGTTTTCGCGCCGGTGCCCATAGAGAATCAAGAATAGGCTTCCCAAGGGTGGGATCATACGCCTCTGCCACGTCCCCTGCCGCGAAGATATCAGCATCGCTCGTATTAAGATACTCATTCACTGAAATCCCACGTTCAGTCTTGAGGCCGGCTTCATCAGCGATACCTTTTTTCGGCTGGATGCCGATTGCGATTCCCACGCTATCACATTTAATTTTCCTCCCGTCCGTAGTTAGCACACCCACAACCCGCCCTTTATGTCCCAATATTTCTCCCAGCTCAGTCTGGTAGTGCAGCTGGATCCCCTCTTCTTTCAGGCGTTGTTCAACAATATGCGATTCCGTCTCATCCAGCACATTCGACCAATATCGATCACCTCGCAGGAAGTAATGCACGGTTACACCCCGCGCCCTGAACCCCTCGACCAGCTCTAATGCCGTGATACCTCCGCCCACGATAACCGCCGTACGCCTCCGGTGTGCATATTTAAGGATGCGGTGTACGTCCTCCAGGTTGTCAAGCTTGATCACCCCTTCCAGTTCCAGCCCAGGCATTTTCGGAACAGATGCCCTGGCGCCAGTTGAAATAAGCAATCGATTGTAACTCAGTGAGCTCCCATTGTTTAATTCTACGCGGTGTTCCAATGGCAGGATTCTTTTCGCCTGGGCATGTATTTGATTAACTTTAAGCCGATTGAAATCCGAGCGTTGGAACGGAAATAGTGAATCCTCTGTAGTCTCACCCGTCAGGTAATATGCCAGGCCTGGGCGAGAATAATATCCGGCTGATTCCTCATACACCTGGGTGATCTCACCCGTTGGGTCGAGTCTGCGGATGCCTTCTATGGCTGCGACGCCCGCTGCACCGGCACCAATGATTAAATATTTATACATTCCTCGCACCTTGAAAAGCGTTCATTTGTATCCTCATGTTGACTGACAAATTCATCCCGCTGAGAAGGCTATGGGTGAATTTCCCGAATAGCACATTGAGGATACGCTGTAACTTGCCGCTAAATAGAATTACACACATCGTACACCATTTTTCCCCGGCTGCTGTTTCAAGGCGTTGATTGTTTCGTTTCGATCGTCCCTGCTGGATGGCAATTGGCACATGCTGCCAGGTCTTGTTCAGGGAGTTTCAAAGATGAATGGCTTTGTGCTATCTCTCCCGGTTGGTGGTTGTGACAGTTATAACATGTGTAATCAATGTAATTAGATCCATGGCAAGCGTCGCATTGTAGCTGTAAATTTTGAGTCTCAACCCCATGGTTGAGCGGAAAGTTATGTTGCTGCAAGGTTGCTGGGCTCCAGGCATCGGCAGTGTGGCAGTAATTACATTTCAGCCCAAACACACCTGCATGGATATCAGGCTCCTTATGACATTGGTAGCACTCGGATGGTGTGCCACGGAAAACTTTATCCGCATGGCATGCATCACACTGAATCTCTGCGTGCTTACCTTCCAAGGGAAAGAATGTCGCGTGGTCGAATTTGCTCAACCGGTCAACGCCGTCATGGCACGTCATACAGTCCGAGCCGAACTGTTGTTGGTGGTCAGTCATGAATTTTTCGTCATGCTTGGTATGGCAATCGATGCACGTTTGGATGTCCAGGGTCTTCAGGTCGGATGGATGGCATGTGGTGCACGTGATCGCCTGGTTGGCGTAATCTGTCTGGTGTAGCGCCAGGCTGAACCCGGTGGTCGCCAGGTGATTAAAGGATTGATTATCCAATTTGGCCGGTGACCAGCTTTCAGGCGTGTGGCATGTATCGCAGGTTTGCTCGAATACGGCCTGGTGCATGCTTGGTTCTGCATGGCAATCCTTGCACTCTTTGGGTGCATCCTTAATGTTGGCGGTGGTGTGGCAGTCGGTACATTTTATTTGGCTATGCTTTCCTACCAGAGGATACCCAGTCGTGTTGTGATCAAAACTGATCATTCTGTCAGCCCCATCATGACATCCCTGGCAGTTTGCACCAAAATCGCTCACGTGAGTTGTGGAATATTTTTTATCCTGGCTGGAATGGCAATCCAGGCAGGTTTGGTTATCAACGGTTGCATACGATGCGCTCTTATGACATTCTGAGCACTGCATCGGTGATGCATCATAATTGATCTGGTGCCAATTTAAGCTAAATCCCGTTGTCGAATGATTGAATAGTTGAAATGACGATTTAGTCGGGTCGAAACCTCTCCCCCGGTGCTCAGGGTGACATTGAGCGCATTCATTCACATTTGTAATTTGGCTGTGGACGCCTTGTTTGGATGAAATTTGGTTTGTAACTTCCGTGTGGCATTCCAGGCACTTTGTCGCCAGATTGTTATTTAATGGATCATGACAATAGCTGCACTGCTTCTCAAAATCAGCATGCGAGCTAAACCCTTTGATGGTTACACCTACTATACTTTTCGCAGATACTTTCCCTGGGCTGAATGCCTGTCCACGGTTAAAGTATAACGAAACTCCCAACCCAACAAACAAGATGAGTGTCAGCAATAGTCCGAGAAGCGACCCGACAGGGTTAAGTCGTTTCATTATCCAATACCGTCGTAATAAATAAGAATAGGTTACTAATTAAATATTAAGATTTTTATAGTAGAAGGTGAGTTTATCGAAGGAGGCTCAAGAAGAATGAAATTTTATTATTTGCCTGTTCATCGGTATATTGAGAGATTTCAAGCATGCAAATAATAAGCTGAGTCTGCAATTTCACATCTTTGCGACGATAATTCTCATTCAGGCCGAAAATTCTTCCACCATTGGAACTTTAAACATCCCGCTCTAGCCGGATAAACCTGTGGATGAATAGTTTCAACCCATGCTGATGATTTATCACACGATCGTGATCATTAATCATTAAATTTTTCAACAAATTCTGCTCCGATTTTATGATTTATCTCATTATGCGTTGTTTTTAGTTATTGAATAGGTTGGAGCGTTCGAACCGTAGCACCCCGCGTGGGCAGCGTGCCACGCATTCACCGCATGTCAAGCAACGGCTATCCTTGATCGGTGCGCCCACCCAGGCATGTCGCCTGATGTCGATGCCGATTGGACAGTGGAATATACACACACCACACTGCACGCACCTGGATGCATCGGGCACCACCTGCCCTTGTACGATCACCTGCCGTCTGGTCTCTGCAGCGCTCAACCAGTTTTTTATGCTCATATTAAGGTGTACTCCCTTGGATCGGTAATATTGCTGCGATGCCTTCAGCGGGAGCACTATGGCACGACCAGCAGCTCAAATCTTGTAAAATACTGCCTATACCCGGGGCATCGCCCCAGTGTTGCGTGTTGTGGCAGTTGGAGCATTGGCCTTGGTCGTGATTTGCTGGTCGGTCCTGAAGATGGCATGATATGCAGTCAGTAAAACCGTTGTGGTTGAATACTGCTCCAGTCCAGGCGCTGGTATTATGGCAGTTAGAACATTGCCCTGGGTAGTGACCAGGCGGTGCATTCCCTGCATGGCACGAAATGCAGTCTGTATACCCGTTGTGGTTGAAGACTGGATTAGACCAGCTGCTGGTATTATGGCAGTTCGAGCATTGTCCTGGATAATGACCCGGAGGTGCATTCCCTGCATGGCACGAAATGCAGTCTGTATAGCCGTTGTGGTTGAAGTTCGCTGGCAACCATCCACTTGGGGTGTGGCAGTTCGAACATTGCCCTGGGTAATGTCCGGGCGGAGCATTGCCTGCATGGCACGAGATACAGTCTGTATAACCATTATGGTTGAAGTTCGCCGGCAACCATCCACTCGGTGTATGGCAATTCGAACACTGCCCGGGGTAGTGACCCGGCGGCGCATCATTCGAGTGACACGATGCGCAGTCTGTGTAGCCGTTATGGCTAAAGTTCGCCGGCAACCATCCACTCGGTGTGTGGCAATTCGAGCACTGCCCAGGATAGTGACCGGGCGGTGCATCGCTTGAATGGCATGATGCACAGTCTGTGTAACCGTTATGGCTGAAGTTCGCCGGCAGCCACCCACTTGGTGTGTGGCAATTTGAGCATTGCCCGGGGTAGTGGCCAGGCGGGGCGTCGCTGGAGTGGCACGAGACGCAGTCATTTTGGCCGTTGTGATTAAATATCGCTCCTTGCCAGCTTCCGGGTGTATGGCAGTTGGAACACTGCCCCGGGTAATGGCCAGGCGGTGCATCGCTGGAGTGGCAAGATACACAGTCGGTCAATCCACTGTGATCAAAATGCGTGTTTGCCCAGGGGTTGCCTGCTGTATGGCAGTTGGAACATTGCCCTGGGTAGTGGTTGGCTGGTTTATCGTTCGAATGGCAGGAGATACAATCGTTAAATCCTGCATGGTTGAAGTTTGCAGTTGTCCATGGATTGCTCGGATTATGGCAGTTCGAACACTGACCGGGATAGTGGTTATTCGGCGCATCTCCTGAATGGCACGAGATGCAATCATTTTGACCGTTATGGTTAAATCCATTGGGAGTCCAACTGCTGGTTGAATGGCATTGCGAGCACTGTCCTTGATAATGGTTTGGCGGCGCTTTAGAAGCGTGGCAGCTGCTACAATCATTCAAACCGTTGTGGTTAATACTGTAGTTAGCCCATCCGGCTCCTGGTGAATGGCAGTTCGAACATTGTCCCGGGTAGTGTCCTCCTGGTGCATCTTTCGTATGGCACGAAATGCAGTCAGTCAGACCGTTGTGTGATTGTGATGCACCGCTCCATTGGCTTGTGCTGTGGCATGTAGAACACTGCCCGTTATAGTGATTGGGCGGAGCATCCTTCGAGTGGCAGGAGGTGCAATTCGTATTTCCACTATGATTGAATTGCGCACCGCTCCAGCTAATTGAGTTATGGCAGCTCGAACACTGACCTGCATAATGGTTCGCAGGTGTATCTTTTGAATGGCACGAGATGCAGTCTGTCGTTCCAGCAGCACTGTGATCGAACGTTACCTGCTTCCAATCCTGCGTCCCATGACACGATTCACAACGCCCGGCGTAATGATTCGCCGGAATATCTTTTTGATGGCAGGATACACAGTCCGTCGATCCCAGCGCTGCGTGGTCGACGTGGATGTCTTTCCATGCTAAGGCAGTATGGCAAGCTGCGCAATCCCCGGCGTAGTGGCTGTCTGGGAGATCCAGAATGTGACATAAACTGCATGTGTTCGGTGTGCCAAGATATTTCCCCGCATTATGGCATGTATTGCACGCCGCCAGCACATGTTTGCCAACCAGCGGATAAAACGCATGCACCGCCCCTGCGCTTCCGGCTGGGAAGGGGATTAGTCCACCAGCGACCATTGCAACCGTCGCCGGGTCTGCTGTCTTCCCCGGGTCTTCTAGCGTGATGCTGGTCACCCGGCTTAGCTCAGTGTTCTCCACTCCGGGCTTGCTCACCATTAGAATGAGTGTCTCAACTTTGGTTTGGAATGTTGTATACAGGGTTTGGTTATCAACCGGCACAACCGTCAGTAGTTTTATTTTCTCATCTACCAGCTGAGCCAAAGTCAGTAATCTTGCACGGATAGCCTCCCCTTGCTCCGTTGGTACCAGCGAAGCTGTGGTGGTCGCCTGGTCCAATGCTTTGTCTAAATATTGGATGGCCACCAGCTCATTGCTTGTTCCAGTCTGAGCGATTAAGTCGTTTATACGCTGCTTGAACAGATCGAGGGCGTAATTTGAGCGCTCAACCGGGTCCGTATATATCAAAAACGCTTGTTGTTCAGCGAAATTTTGGATCGGAAAGATAATGTTTCCAGGGTTGAAGGGTTTAAACGCCGCCAGTGCTATCCCGCTGGTAATCAGGCATAGCACAATAAACCCAGTAATCAAGCTCGATTTAATTAGGAAGGAACGTAACAACATGCACCTCCTCACCAAAGGTAGACATGGTCTTAGGAATTAATCCCTATCCAAAACGTCATCTTCCTACCGGTAATCCGGATCACCATTAATTTATTAATCTGCTTCTCCTTGGCGATGCTGAATTTCATAAAAACTAATAGAGCCTTACTCATCAATAGAAATACAGCAAATTAAATAGTTTAAGGTATAACGTTTAAATCAAACGTCCCTTTTTTGAACAGTCGGGAATATCGTATTAAAGTTACTCTCGGAATATTAATATTAGGATAATATTCCCCTTAAAATGCCTCTTCTGGTGTAGAAATAGGTAGAATCTGGTGGAATTATGCCATTCTTTGTGGTTAAATTAAGCCATGACTGCCATAATGATCCTGCGTAAACATGAGTATGAAATAAAACACGGTATGACCATCCGCAATGCCCTTCAGAAACTGGACCTCGAGCCCGATAGTGTCCTTGCGACCCGTAACGGCGTGCTCATTACAGACGATGAGATTGTCAAAGAAAATGACGTAATCAAACTGGTTCCCGTCATCTCAGGAGGATGATATGCACCCACCGGCTATGTCACTGAAACGGTTTAAATCGTTTAATCAGGGATGGAGAAAATATTGCTGACCTTTGACCGCCTCCAACAGTACCGCTCCTCTACATTCCGGCAAAATCCCCACCAACGGCTGAAGACGCGCGATGAAGCGGTTCATTTTGTAGACGAACGCGGTTTTATTTATTTCTGGCCTATCACGGGTATCACTTTTCCCAGTCTGTGGGGAGCCGTCGCTGGCAATCGCCCTGTACCAAGTGAGCATGATGACCCCGGGCACATTAGCTGGGATTGGAAGGATTCCCTGCTCGGTAAGCACGTCTGGTATTATGGGAAGGTCTTGCGAAATAAAGCTACGATTATCTCGTTGGCTGTTGCCCCGTTTTTCTACGCTCTAACTGAAAATTATGGCGCTCCCGAAGATGATTATCTTACCATTTATGAACAGGGTCGCATGACTCAGGAAGCTAAGGCTGTTTATGAAGCTTTATTGGATAACAGTCCCCTGGATACAATAACATTGCGAAAAACAGCCCATCTCACCAGCCACGAAAGTGAAAGTCGCTTCAACCGCGCCCTCTCAGACCTTCAAGCGGATTTTAAGATCATGCCGGTCGGGGTCGTCGACGCAGGCTCCTGGCATTATTCGTTCGCCTACGATATTGTCGCCCGTCATGAGCCTTCCCTGGTGGAAAATGCCCGCTTCATCGGTGAGTTGGACGCCCGCCGGAAAATTCTCGCGTTATATTTCCGTTCGGTAGGCGCCGCCCAATATCGCGACGTAAGTCGTCTCTTTGGCTGGAAATTGCCAGATATCGAGCAGACTATCGCCACTCTGGTGGCTGCTGAAGTGATAAAAGACCATCAGCCTTTGGATGGTCTCACCGGTGAGTGGTCCGTTCTCGCTGAGCTATTGTGATGGTACATGAAATATGATCAGGTTAGCCTGATAGCGCATGCCGATTGGAGTGTCAATCCTGCTAAACGTTGGGTCGCTGTTGCAGTTCTGCGGCCTGATAAGACTTGGTCGTTTTGTGAGCTATCTAATGTTAGCGATCCTTCCACGTTATTTTCACACCTCCAATCTCTCCAGATAATGCCTGGATGTATTCTCTCTGGGTTTGATTTCCCGATTGGTCTTCCTTATACCTATGCACTAAAAGTCGGGATAACCGATTTTTTATCTACTTTACCCCTACTCGGGCATACAAATTGGGATAAATTCTATCTGCCTGCTGAGTTACCATCAGAAATTAGCCTTCAACGCCCTTTTTATCCCTTAAAACCCGGTGGCTCCAGGCGCTTTCATCTCGACAACGGATTGGGTATCCCCTTCAACCAACTCTATCGGCTATGCGAAATCCGTCAAATAAATCGGCGCGCCGCTTGCCCCATTTTTTGGACCATGGGTGGTCAGCAAGTCGTAAAAGCAGCTATATCAGGCTGGCGCGACCTGCTCACACCAGCACTGACTGATCCCAACATTAATTTACAAATTTGGCTGTTTTCTGGCTCACTGGCTGAACTGTGTCAGCCTGATGCTTTCATCGTCGTTGAGACGTATCCCGCCGAGTTCTATACCCATCTCGGGCAATCCTTCTCAGCTAATAGCAAGCGCAGCAAACGGCGCAGATCAGACCGTCAGGCATATGCAGACCTTCTCGTTTCTTGGGCTTCATCTCATAAGATTGATCTAGACCGTTCCATCAAGCAATGGCTTTATGACGGTTTCGGGGATCGTCCGGACGGCGAAGATCGCTTTGATGCTCTCGTTGGTCTGTATGGTATGATAAACGTCATTCAGGAGAACCACCCTACCGGTGAGCCTTTTCTTTCTCCTATTTCCAGGGTAGAGGGCTGGATATTCGGTCAGGAAGGTTCTCAAGTATAAACTGATGAAAGCAGATCCATCTGATAAAACAGCATTGATCACAGGTGCATCCAGCGGTCTGGGAGCTGAATTCGCTCGCCAGCTGGCAGCCAAGGGATACAACCTTGTGCTCACCTCCCGGCGTGCAGAACGTCTACAACAGCTTGCATCCGAGCTCCAATCCAGGTTTCCGATTGAGATTCGTATCCAACCCGCCGATTTGTCCAAATTATCGGAGATTGACGCGTTGGTATCGACCATCACTAGCCTCCCACACCTGGACCTGTTGGTAAATAACGCCGGTTTTGGCACTGTAGGCAGGTTCTATCGCGTCGATCCCGAAAAAGAGCTGGCCATGTTGAACGTTCACATGGTCGCCCCGGTGATGCTCACCCGTGCAGCCCTGCCAGGTATGTTGTTACGTGACCGTGGGGGCATTATCAACGTTTCTTCCATGGCTGGTCTCGTCCCCATTCGTAACGTTCTCTACCATTCGAGCAAAGCCTTCGAGATAAGCTTTTCCGAAATTTTACGCAATGAGCTTTACGGTAGTCATGTGCATATCCAGGCATTGTGCCCTGGGTTCGTGCTGACGGAATTTCATGACACTCCCGAATACAGGCAGTTTTCACGTAAAAGTGTCCCAAGTTTCTTATGGATGATGCCTGCCCAGGTAGTCTCTGAATCGCTGAAATCTCTTCATCGTGAGAGCTTGATCTGCACCCCCGGCATCATTTACCATTTTGCGGCTGTCCTCGCCCGCAACAGTCTATCTGCTGGCTTGATAAAATTCTTTGCGAATTTAATCGTCACTCAGCGCAAAGCCCTTTAATCCTGCTGATCGGAGCATGCTATGGCAAATATCGCATTCAACCAATCCAATATTATCACCATCGAAAGGCACATCCTCGATGAACAGCAAATCCATCCGGAAGCTACCGGCGTCCTCACCAATATTCTCTATGACATGGCTCTTGCTGGGAAATTTATCGCCAGTCAGACTACCCGCGCCGGCTTATCCGAGATTCTCGGCGCCACGGAAGATGTCAACATCCAGGGCGAGACTGTGATGAAGCTAGACCAGCTGGCTGATCAGACGATTTTTCGCTTGAACGACCACACTGGGCGGATTGCCGTTATGGCTTCGGAGGAGCATGAGCACCTCATCCATATCCCCGCAAACTTCCCGGTAGGAAAATATGTCCTCCTCTACGATCCATTGGATGGTTCATCCAACATCGATTACAACGCCACCATTGGCTCCATCTTTGCCATTTACCGGCGCCTCTCGGCAGACGGACCAGGCACCCTCGAAGATTGCCTCCAGCCAGGCAGGAATCTCGTTGTGGCGGGTTATATGATCTACGGCTCGAGCACTATGCTGGTGTACACCAGTGGGTCAGGTGTCCACGGCTTTACACTTGACCCAATGATTGGCGAATTTTTGCTCACCCATCCGAATCTACATCTTCCGGCCAGACCAAAATATTACTCGGTGAATCATGGCAATCAAATGTACTGGAGCAAGGGCGTGGTGAATTACACCCGCTGGCTTCAAGGCTTCGAGGGAGATCAAAAACCTCTGTCCTTGCGTTATATCGGCTCGTTGGTCGGAGATTTTCATCGAACTCTCCTTTCTGGTGGTTTATTTTATTATCCTGCTGACTCGCACGACCCTTCCAAACCCCATGGAAAACTCCGCCTGACCTATGAGGCTGCGCCTCTGGCATTTATCGCCCAACATGCCGGCGGGTATGCCTCAGATGGACATCAGTCTATACTCGATATCCAGCCCGCTTCCCTCCATGAGCGTACTGCTCTTTTCATAGGTGATAAACATCTGGTGAAAAAAGCTGAGGAATACATCCGCCAGTACGATTCGTAGTAAATATGTAGATTACCTCCTGCAATTCTTCTTCTATTTTGGCATTACGAGACTCAAGCGCTCTTCTCGCACCATGGCAATCTGCAACCTGGAATTAATTCAATTCCAGAACATTTCCAATCCCTACTTATTTTCTCAATCCTTTTTCGTTGTGAGGAGCAAATGATCTCCTTGCGGAACACAAGTTATTTTCTTGTGCCGTGGCAATCGGTAATTAAATATTATTCCGCTTTTAATCACAGGTAAAATAACAGTTCGTTAATATATATTTTCCCTTCCATTCAACCCAAAAATTCCCCCTTGACAATTAGCACTTTTGTTCTATAATATTATTGCCTAGAACATGTGTTCTCTCCATCTCAAAATTCCTCAAGGAGGTAATCGATGAATCCAGCCGTAAGTCAATCTTTTAGCATGTCCAAGATCACACGTAAGATCAATTACTCCCGTGGTAAATTATTCGGTTTCCTAATTATTGGGGCATTGCTCGCCTTTGAGTTGTTCAATTACAGCACTACTGACTTTGCTCTAAATGACCTGCTCGGTGGATTGCGTTTTGCCACTTTCCGCTGGGCTACCATCCTTGCCATCGCTTTCTGCGCCATTGATTTCGCCGGTATCGCCCGCTTGTTCACCCCTCAGCAGGGCGAGAATGGTCCAAAGGAAGTCTGGTACCTGCTGGGTGCCTGGTTATTGGCTGCCTGCATGAATGCCATGCTCACCTGGTACGGTGTATCTATGGCGATCATGAACCACACTTCTCTGGGTAGTAGCGTAATAGCCCCGGGTACGTTACTTACCATTGTTCCAATTTTCGTTGCCATCATGGTTTGGGTCATCCGAGTGCTGATCATCGGCACGTTCTCCGTTGCCGGTAGTCGCTTGTTCAGCCAGGCTGACGCTCACCATCGCTCTCAGTCTGTCCCCGTGATGCATCGTACAGACGTACTTGGTAAGCCGGCTCAATCTCCGTCCGTCGCCATCCGTCCAGCCGTCAAGCCATCTTCCGAATCGGCGCGATTACCCCAGGGTCGTCCCGAGCCCACCTACCATCCTGCTGGGATGAATGCCTATAGTCCTACTAATAATCAAACCAGGCACTAGCTCAGGTTAAATAGAGCGACCTTATTGGAACTTTGCCAATAAGGTCGCTCTTCTTGAATTGTATGGATTTATTTTTTTTTGAAACAAATACCTCACCAAAGTGGTTGTTCCCTTGAATTGAATACGTTTGAATTATTGCATTTTTTTAATTACTGTGTTCAAAACCCCGCCGTTGCGATAGTAATCGACTTCTATCCAAGTGTTTAGTCTGGCAACTGCATTAAAATACTTTATGCCCTGATCTTCCCGGGTCATCCTGATCGTCACCTTGGAGCTTGGAGTAATGTTTTCATCCAACCCTTCGATTTCGAATATTTCCCTACCACTGATTCCTAGGCTCACTGCATTCTCACCCGCCATGAATTGTAGAGGTAGAACGCCCATCCCCACCAGGTTCGATCGGTG
>JBGOYO010000024.1:0-14104 GCA_041479715.1 Anaerolineae bacterium | reverse complement strand
TGGATCAGGTGCGTATCACTGCCGATAGGGTTGCCGGCTCCATCATAAACGGTGAGCTTCACCTTCCAGAGTAAATCACCCGTAGTGTCCCATTGGGCGAGGACACTGTTGATGTTCTGAGTCCAGTCGACGTAGTCAAAGCGCAGCGTGGTTGTATTGGCTGTATGCACCCAGGTGGTGCCATTCTGGCGGGTGAGGGTGAGATCGGTCACCACGGCGGTGGGAGCGCCACCTCCGGCGGGGGTGACTTCCACTTTATAGCTATGCGCGAGCACCGGGGCTCCCTGGACGGTGACCCGACCCGCAAATGGGCAAGGCCTGCCATCGGGAGTGAGAATATTCCCATCGGGGTTATCGGGTGGGAGATTATTGGTGGCGAAGACGGCATTGGGCGTGGTCAGCCCGGTGACGGGATCAATCATGGAGGTGGGGATGCCGCCCAGGATGGCGATTTGCCCGGCGGGCGTCCCTGCGATGGGAGCAATGTTGATCAGCGTCTCTTCGCGGTTGCCCCAGGTGGGTACACGGTTCGGTTCATGGCATGGCACGGCCACATTCCATGACAAGATGGCGCGGATGCGCACCAACTTTGGTCCCGCTTTGCACGACTGGCGGTACTCGTTCAGATTGACGGGCAAACGCACGGCGTAGTACACACCCTGAGCGGGGACTTTCACGTCGTAGACCTTGACATTGGCCGTGCCCAGGCAGGTTTCGAATGTGCCATTATCATCGAAATCAGCCCAGAAGGTGACGTACTCATGGCTTCCGGCAGTGCAAGGACCGCCAGAATATCCCGCCGCCTTCTTCACCTGGATCACTCCAACCAGGGTATCGGGGAAGTTTGGGTCCAGACCGATACACTTGAGCTCTTCATAGCTGATATCGCCATCGGTTTTAGGAAAGAGGAAACCGAAGATATCCGGATCGATCTTGATGCCGGGCAGAAGGCTGGCAAAAGCCTCAGCGTTCAAGTTTGTTTTGGAATATAAGAAGTTCGAGATCTCCTTGTAGGCAAAGCGGTGAACCGGAACATCCTGACCTTTGTAATGCACGGCAAGCTCTGTGGCGCTAAAGACTTTCGGCTGGGTCTCGATGGGTAAATCGGGAGGTAGAAATTCTTCGAACCAGGGTGGAATCTTAACCTTGGCAGCCTCGAACAGCTCATGCGGGAATATGATGCGCAGCGGTTCCACCAGAATGGTGGCGTCGCGCACGTTACCCCATACCGGGTTCCAGTGGGGCTGGTTGGCAGGGGGTGGGTTGTTCCAGGATAGGATGGCGCGTGCCCGGATCAACGGGTCAGTCCAACAAAATTTCGGGCTGGGCTTGACAGGCAATGAAACTGCGTATTCCAGCCGGCCTCGACCTTCAGTACCCTCGGGGATATTGTAAGCCTGGAAACTGGTCATCCCCTGGTCCTGCCAGGTGGCTCCATTGTCAAAGGAGAGGTAGAAGCGGACGTACTCCGGGGTGCCAGGTCCGCAGATATCGGTGCCGTAACCTGTGGGCTGGTAAACGTATACCACACCCTCCAGGCGCCTTTGCTGCGGGTGGTAGCCCAAACAACCGAGCTCCTCGTAGTAGGTGTTACCAGAAATGGGCAAGATGGGTTTTAATTTACTTTCCACAATATTGCCGAAATAATTTGGGTTTTGAAGGAGGTAAGCTTTGAACATCCCGCGCTCTTTCGTGTATGGATCCATTGCGAGCGCCTTGGATTGAATCACATTCTTATTTGTTTTGATGCTCATATTTGTGCCCTCGTTTTTAACTTTATCTAAACCCATTCTCTTGGAAAAGGTTCCCAAGCAGCGATTTGACTTCACTACCAGCCTGATGACAGTGATTATCGTATGGTGATACCCTCCTTTCTAAACGTTAATCAAAAATCCTCTTAAGAGATATTTTTCCCCCGCCGTTTAACTTAAAACAATAGAAGCTATTCATCACCGTTAACAAAATATGTTCGGGAAGCTTTTACTTCAAGGACTGGAAAAAAACAGCCGCTGACGATTGACCGTCAGCGGCTATGATGTGATGTTCCTTGCTATCAAACCCTGTCAGGTGGTTTGATACCGCGATCTAAGTGCGCGGGTTAGAGATTTTGGTCCTGTTTATATAATACATCAAAAATAAATGAGAGTCAAGCATTTCTAATCTATATATATTGCAGAATATGGGATTAGGAGGTGGTCTGGGCATAATATATTGCTAAATATGGGAGGTTGTAAAACAAAGTTTGTGGCGGGAGGCAGGAGAAGACGCCTGCACGTTGACGGGATGATTCACCCGCACTCCGCATTTCCGATAGAAGTTCGGACCAGACTGCGTCCACCCTGCACTGCCAATAACTGATGTCGATGGCGGGAAGGAATCCCGACCTACTGCTCTTACTAATAGCTAACAGCTAACGGCTAACAGGTTCCCTTTTATTAGAAACATTAAATCTTCTTATCCCTCTTGTGGATTAGAACAGATGTGCTATAATGTAATTGGGGAATGGGTGATGAATCTTCCTGGCAAGGGAATCGTAAATTTAAAGCCGGCGTAACCTGCCAGGGATGTAGATCGGGCGGAGCGTTGTCATCGCTCATAAAGAACATTCGCAATGCTTCGAGCAAAGGGCACCCTTGATAATAATTTGCCCAAATTCACCCTCATTAAATCCAAAGCCGCCCACCAAAGGAAATGATGGACGGCTTTAAAATAACCCATAACACGAACCGAGTTTAGGTGCGTGAAAGGATCGAATTCACATCGGGCCTACCAATAACCCCTGCTTTTTGCATCACTTCTGCTAACGCCGGATCATTAGCGAATTTTTGAGCATTCTTTTCGTTGTCCCACTCCATTACCAGGGTGATAATATTTGGATTTTTCGCATCACGATAAACCTGGTTAACCCCTGTAGCACCTGCAGCACGACGTCTGGTCTCATCAGCGTCAAAAAACGGGCGCCATTTTCCATAATCAGCAACTGTGTGTCGAACATTTACGTAAGTCATTTTAGTTTTCCTTATGTTAATACCTGAAAATATGTTTAGTACAGAAGATATTTCGCACAACAACCTGTGTGCCTTGTCTCGTTAAGGTTACGCCGGATCATGATTGCGATGTCGGCTTACTATCTTTTTAATTTTAGAGATAGGCGCCCGACAAGGAGGTTCTGGTTGTACCCCCTCCAGAAACTAATGGACCTAAAATACTACCCTCATCCCAATAATTGTACTTATTAGACCGGAATAGTCATATTATATCATGATAAATTTATATTGTCAAGCCATTCTCCTCGGTTAGGTTGAGAAGTATATGGAAATGGCGTTGGGTTCAAGCGAAAGTGCTATTGACAGATTATTGTAGTGAAAGCAAAGTGATCGGCGGTGCAATGTATACTCCAAGGTGGGACTGGAGAATAAGAAAAAGCCGTGATCGTTGATCACGGCCAATCCGATATCTATCGCCATCACCAATGGCGGCAACAAAAACGATCCAACTCATCGCTAACCCTCGGCCAAGATCTCTTTAACGCGGGCAAGCAAGACGGGTGGGTCAATCGGCTTGAGCAGATAATCATGCGCTCCACCACGCACCGCCTCCAGGGCAACCCCCAGCTTATCGTGGGCGGTCAGGATCAGCACCGGCATATCGGGATATTGTCTGCATATCTCCGGCAGCAGCGTGAGTCCACTGGCATCCGGTAGTTTTAAATCCAGGAATACCAGGTCAAACGCCTCAGCCTGTATACATCCCCTGGCTTCCATGACGCTGGCAGCGGTCATTACGGAATAGCCTTCCCGCTGAAGGATAAGCGCCAGTGTGCGGCGCAGGTTTTCTTCATCATCCACTACTAATATCGAAGCTTTGGCTGTCATTGCAATTTGTCTTCCTGTTCGGCTTCCATTGCGATGGCTGGCGTATCTTCCAGTGGGGCGTCTAAATAACGACAATCCCCCTCATTCGTATGCAGCTCATTGGCAGGCACCGCCAGAAAGGCTTTCTCGACGACCACCTGGTCAAGAAGGAGGTGCAGTCGTACCAGCCGAAAAACTGATGACGACCATCCCATAGTATGAACGGGAGGTTTATCCACAGTCATCCTCTTGTTTTTTCAATCTTCCTGCCTCTTCACCGGCAGCCATAATGTAAAGGCAGCACCTTCACCGGGTTTGCTCTCCACATCTATGCTTCCATTATGCTTCTGCATGATATCGTAACAGATCACCAGCCCCAGCCCCAAACCCTTTTCCTTGGTAGTGGTGAAGGGTTCGAACAGCTTATCCTTCACTGCCTGGGTCAGGCCAGGGCCGCTATCGCGGATGCAGATACCCAATTTGTTTTCTTCCGCAGACCGATCGAAGCTGATGGTAATCGTCCCGCCATCAGGTTCCATGGCGTCGACGGCATTGATGCATATGTTTAGAAATACCTGTTTCAGCTGGTCAGCGACACCTTCGATAACCACACCTTTGAGGAGACCGGTATTGGGACGGGCCAATACCCACTTAACATGCTTTTCCTGCAGGTAACCTGCCAGCAATGTATGTACTTCATTCAATAAGGCGGGAAGCTGCACCGGGCGGCTTTGACCATGGGTGGGTGGGCGATAGATCTCGCGCAGCTGGGCCACCAGGTTTGATAGGCGGTTGGTCTCGGTGGTCGCCATGGCGAGCGCATCGTACGCCGGGGTGCCTGGGGTGGTATCCATCTGGCTCAAGTACAGGCAGTTTTTAATCGTCTGGAGTGGGTTGTTGATCTCATGGGTAATGGAGGCCAGCAAGCGCCCGACGGCGGCGAACTTTTCGGCTTGCACCAGCTGATCGTGCGTCTCTAATTCTTTCTTTAGAGCGTTTTGCAGCTCCTGGTAGAGGCGGGCATTATGGATCGTTTGGGCAGTCCGGCTGGCCAGGATTTCCAACAAGGCTTGATCATCGTCGGTAAACGGCAGACTGCCGCGACTGCGGACCAGGCTGATGGTACCGACCGTTTTTTTAGCGATCTGGAGCGGCACGATGAGCAGACTGGTGATGTCTACCTGCTTAACATAAGAGCGGATATCTTCTCGTATAAGATCCAGCACGACCGCGTCCATATTCTGGATCAGGATAGGCATTGAAGACTCGTACACCCGTCTTGAAAGTCCATCCGCAGTCTGGAATTGTCCGGAAGTGAGCAAGCTGTCCATCAGCTCAAGTATCTCCGGCTGGATATGGTGCCAGGCGACTGTATTTAGTCCATGACCATCTTCTGCAGCCAAATTAATCACACAGCCATCACCGATCGACCTGGCAGCGCTTTTCGCCACGATCTCCAGGATGGCATGTTCATCCAGGCTGGCGTCTGCCAGCAATTGGGACACTTCGGACATGACGGCATTACGGCGGGAGTTTTGGCGGATGATCTCTTCCGCGCGCTTGCGTTCGGTAATATCGCGCAAAGTCCAGCGTAGGGTGTCTTCTTCAGATGGGTCTTTGGCAGCCGCGATGGTAATGGCGACTGAAAGCTCTGGCCCTTTCCGGGGAAGTAGGGTCAATTCTTGAGATTGTACGGTATGCTGTAGTTTCAATGTGGATAACAAGTGGTGGAAGCTGTTGTGATCGCCCGGTGAAATAAAGACCAATAATGGTTTCCCGATCACACTATGATAAGGGATTCCGAGCAGCTGGGTAGCAAACTGGTTGGCTTCGAGGATAAGACCGTTCCCATCCGTCACCAGGTAACCGTCGGGAGCGAAATCGAACAAATCCTGGTAGCGCTGGCGTTCAGTATCCAACACCTTTTGAGCATCGATCATCATCTCGTTATTGTTGCGCAGCTCTTCTTCGATGACCTGAAGCTCCTGCATGTTGGATTCGAGCTCATTCTGCGCTTTCTGGTGCTCGATAATTTTTGCACGCAGCTGCTCGTTGGCGATATTGAGCTCCTGAGTGCGCTCCAGCACCTTATGTTCCAGCTCGTCGTGCGCCTGGCGTAATGCCTGCTCTGCCAGCTTGTGCTCGGTGATATCCAACCCATAAATACGGACGAGACCTTGCGGGGAAATATAGTTCAATGACTGCTGATAATAGCGATCTCCTATGGCTACATCGCGGAAGGTGACCTCCATTTGACCATCCTGAATCTGACGTGTGACGGAATCCCAATCGACCAACCAGGGGTGGCTAATTCCCCTCTCTTTCAGGTCTGGGAACAACTTCATGGCGGTAGGATTGGCATATTGGATCGCGCCGTGAATATCGACTTCTGTGATCGGTCTTGGATTGACTTCAGGGAAGCTGGCTAAATAAGCCAAACGCTGCTCGGCGCGCTTGCGCTCGGTGATATCGCGCACGAAGTTGGCGATGCGACCACCATCCTGCTCGAAGTACAGGGCGGTGATATCGACATCGAAAATCGTTCCATCCTTGCGGTGGTGTTGCGTCTCGTACCTGTCATGACCTTTTTGGTCCAGCAGCTTCTGAATGCGACTTGACACCTCTTCGGAGGTTCCGCGGGCTTCGAGAGCAGCTACCTGTGTATGGGTGAGCTCGTCACACGTATAGCCTGACATCTGGCAATAGGCCTCATTGGCTTCCAGGATCTCACCGTCGAGGTTATAGATACAGACGCCATCCGAGGTGTTGTTGAACAAGGTGCGGTAGCGCTGCTCACTCAGACGGATTGCATCCGAGGAGCGAGCCTGGTCAGCTTTCAGCCTGAGGGTCATGATCCCATAAGCCAGGTCACCGGCCAGCTCGATGAGCAACTTTTCTTCTTCATCGGAAAATCCATTAGGTTCCCGGGAATAAATGTTCAAGGCACCGAAAGCGCGCCCACCTGACAATAGAGGAAGCACGAGAGAGGAGGCGTACCCGTTTTTAATTGCGGCTTCACGCCACGGGGCAAACTTTGGATCGGTAAGCATGTTGTTGCACCGGCTGGGCTTTTTGGTGCGAATGGCAGTGCCGGTGGGTCCGCGGCCGCGCTCAGTATCTGCCCAGGTAATGTTCAAGTTATCGAGGTAGCCTTGTTCGAAACCAGCAGAAGCGACCGGGCGGACAGACTTTCGCCGGTCATTCTGTGCAAAGCCAATCCACACCATGGCAAAACCGCAATCCTCGACGATGATCCGGCAAGCCAGATTGAGAAAGCCGGTTTCATCTTCAGCATGGAGCATGGCTTGATTGCTGTTGCTGAGTGCCTTTAACGTGCGGTTGAGCTGACGGATTTCATCTTCCTGCTGTTTGAGCCTGGATATATCCTGGGTGATGGCTCGGAAGCGCTGTTCCCATTCTCCCCGGGCTATTTCCGCCTGGGTGCACCGGGATACCATCTCGTTCATAGCCTGGCTGACCCACTCGAGGGCGGCCTCAGCTTGATCGAGGGCAGCCTTGGAGTGGAGGAACGCGGCAGCCGGGTCAGAACTCAGCTGGTTGTGACCAGCCTGCAATTCGCGCAGAGTTTTTAAAGCCGCTTGAGCTTTAGCCAACTGTTTTTTTACATTTGCTTCACCATTCACAATTGGCATATCGGTAGAATCCATCTATTTACCACCTTCCATGTGTGAACCAACGTCATAACCATAAATTTAAGTATGTAGGGGGCATCTGGCGGCAATAATTGTAGCATATATGAGGAGGATAGATTATTATAGTATGGCTGGAGCGAAATAATTACCCGGCTTGTCCGTAGCGGACGAATAACTTTTAATGTGCTGAGGCTGTTGATATTATCATTAGAATCAACTATTTAAGGCCGAATTCAGCATATTATTAGCTGTGATTAATTATCTTATCACTTTTCTCCCGACTCCAGGTGTTATGATTTTTCAATGCCAGTGGATGAATATGAATTTTCCGGAGAATGGAAGACCATATTTATTAATGGGGAGTGAGGAAAATTGCTTTTTGTTGACATCGCACTATTAATCCTGAGCGCATCGCTTGGGTTTTTTCTGGCTGTATTCATCGTCCGCAACCGCCGAGCACCAGGTTCGCAGGCATTGAGTCTGTTAATTTTAGGAGCATCCATTTGGTCCCTGGCATATGCATTTGAGCTGCTGGCGTCCAGCCTGACCTTCAAGCTATTTTGGGAGAGAGTTGAATTTTTTGGGATCGTAGTTATTCCCCTGGCATGGTTCACTTTCGTGGCCCAATATCTAGGTTATCCCCCGTGGATGAAACGCATCCTAGAACAGCGGATTCTCTTGGGGATCATCCCTGTCGTGACCTTACTGCTAGTGTGGACGAATGATCTGCACAACCTGGTGTGGCAGCATGTAGAGCTGGAGCCGGTGGGTCCGTTCATTATGCTGGACTTCACGCGAGGGCCATGGTTCTGGGTCTTAATGGTCTTCAGCTATACGCTTTTATTGCTCGGATCGGTCAAGCTGGTGGCAAGCTTATTCAGTATCGTCCGATTGCAGCGTTGGCAGGTAGTGCTTGCGCTACTGGCGATCCTGCTCCCGTGGATAGGCAACTTCCTTTATATCACAGGCATCAGCCCGGAACATTTTTTGGATTGGACGGCGTTCTTATTCCTGATATCCGGGGTATTATTTTCGATCAGCTTATTCCGCTTCCAACTGGTCAATATCCTGCCGATAGCTCAAGAGATAGTATTTGATGGGCTGACGGACTGCGTCATCGTTTTGGACCTGAAAGACAACATCGTCGAGAGAAATCCATCGGCAAAAAAGATGATCAGCTGCCTGGGAAATGAAGCACTTAGTAAGAACCTGGCCGTGGTAATGCCAGAATTAGATGAGTATGTCAAGAAGGCGGGATTTGCCAGAGAATATAACACTGAGTTTACCCAGGGAGAGGCTGAGGACTTGCAGTACTATGATCTGCATATCTCACTGCTGACCGATCCATACACTAATCCTATCGGGCACGTGGTGGTTTTGCACCTGATCACCAAACTCAAGCAAGACCAGGCAGAGCTGGAGAGGGCGCGCGACCAATTGGAACTGGTCGTGTCGGAACGGACGGAAGAACTGAGGCGGGCGATCGAACAGCTGCAGGAGGAGTTGGTCCAACGGACGCTGGCGGAAAAACGGTTTGAGGATGTAGTCGAATCAGCACCGGATGCGATGTTCGTGCTGGACCAATCGGGCGAAATCCTGTTGATCAACGCCATGGCAGAGCGCTTATTTGGATATCCACGGGAAGAGCTGATCGGGATGAATATCGCCTCAAATTTGATCCCGGTGCGTTATCGTGAACAGGAGCGTATATACTTCCAGCAGTTTTTGGAAGACCCTTCGGTCAATCAATCCAGCTTCGGGGTGGACCTGTATGCCATGCGTAAGGATGGCAGCGAGTTCCCGATGGAGGTTGATTTAAGCCGTTTGGACACCACCAGCGGTTTTTGGGTGGCGATCAATATCCGTGATATCAGCGAACGCATGCGGGTGGAAACAGCATTACGCGAAAGCGAGCGGACCTACCGGGCATTGTTTGAGAACGCAGGTGATGCCATCTTCCTGACCGACTCAGAAGGAAGGATAATGCAGGTCAATCAAAAATCGGCCGAGCTATTGGGGTTCACCCGGGCAGAGCTGCAGGCGCTATCCATCCTGGACATCACGGTGCCAGGGGAATTAATTGATGTGATGCGGAATATGGACCGCTTGAAAAATGGCTACCACCTCCTGCCTTACGTCAGGCACTACCTGAAAAAATCCGGCGAAGTGCTGCCGACTGAGAATAATACGGTGCTGGTGATGGACGCAGATGGAAAACCGATGTTTTTTCAGATCATTTCGCGGGATATCACTGAACGCATCAAAGCTGAACAAGCCCAGTACCGGTTGCTGGAGGAAATCAGAAGGTCGGAAGAGCAAATGCGTGACCTGGCTTTTCGGTTGCAGGAGGTACAGGAGCTGGAAAGGCGCGAGCTCGCCACGGTGCTGCATGATCGAGTCGGGCAGAACCTAACCGGACTTAATTTAAATTTAAAAATCCTGCAGAACCACCTACAGCCGGACAATAAGTCGGAGATACAAAAACGATTGAATGATTCATTGATGATCGTAGAGGAGACGACCCACCAGATCCGTGACGTGATGGCAGATTTGAACCCACCCGTATTAGATGAATACGGCCTGATGGCAGCGATAAAGTGGTACAGTGGAGACTTTAGCAACCGGACAGGGATTGCCACACAGGTGAGTGGGGATAAAGCAGATCTTGATCTGGAACCGAGAGTTGAGAAGATCCTGTTCCGCCTGGTCCAAGAATCGCTCAACAACGTTGCCAAACACGCCCAGGCAAGCCGGGCGGAAATTGGGGTTAAAATCAACAGCGAGATGGTAAGTCTGACGGTGAAAGACAACGGGCAAGGTTTTGATGCCCATCATATCGACGGTATTGCGTCAGAACCGCACTGGGGGCTGTTGTCTATGCAGCAGCGCGCAGCTTCTATCGGAGCTGAGCTGGTGGTGGACTCTTCGATTGGTGCGGGAACTGAGGTGTGCGTGACGGTAAGGAGGAATCAGCATGTCGATTAATGTAGTTCTAGCAGATGACCATACGATCGTACGGGATGGATTGCGCGCTTTATTGGAAGCCAACCCGGAGATAAAGGTGGTGGGCGATGCTTCAAATGGAGTGCAAGTGGTGGAGCAGGCGAATGACCTGGAGCCGGATATCGTGATCATGGATATTTCCATGCCTGGGCTTAATGGGATTGATGCGACACGCCAGATCCTCACAGCGAACCCCGAGGTACGCGTGATCATCTTATCGATGTTAGGCACAGCTGATCATGTATTCCACGCACTGCAGGCAGGGGCGCGCGGATACCTGCTCAAAGAATCAGCCGGGAGGGATGTGATGGAAGCAGTTCTATCGGTAAATGCTGGTGAGATGTACTTCTCACGACCGATAACGCAGGTAATGATCAATGATTACGTCCAGGCGCGGACTGGGATGCAAGACGATTCACTTGAAAGCCTCAGCGTCCGCGAGAATGAAATCCTGTGCCTGGTGGTGGAGGGTAAAACCAGCGCAGAGATCGGCAGGCAGCTGTCCCTTTCGCCTAAGACGGTCGAGTCATACCGCAGCCGGATGATGCAAAAGCTGGGTATTTCAGATTTAGCCGAGTTGATCAAATTTGCCATCAAACACGGCTTGATCTCACTGGATTAAAGGTCAGACGATGTATGCGTAGCATTTCACCCTGGCCAATGTGTAGGGAGATATCAAAACCATTGATAAGATTCACTCGATAAAAAGAATCCATGGTTCCTCGCAACTATTCACCCATCTTCCTTGCAGACAAAGTGAATCAGATCATGTATCATTAGCATTGGTTAGGGTGGAAATTGAGCGATGAAATATTATTGAACAGACAGATATCAGGGAGACCATCGCAGGACCATTTGCGAAACCGGCTGAAAAGCCGGTTTCATTTTAAAACCTAGCGGGTAAATCTGAGGTATAGATCTTGTCGTTGAATGCCAATTTTTCAGTTGCAGCGTTGAAATCTATATAATGATGTAAGAGGAAATGATCAGTGTGTTGCATGGTAGGACAAGGTAAATGCAGGTGGAATGATCAGCGCAGAGGACATATGCCGGTAGGGTCAGATAAAGTTTTCCCGGCGCCGATGGTTGAGGATATTTATTCGCCAATCAAGGATACATCAAACCTTTTGAGCTCAGGTTGGAGTAAATGCCAGGCGCGGCGCGTGCAATAATCCAGATTGGCAAAAGTTTTGGGGTGTGTCATATATATTGAACTAAATATACTTGATAAAAAGAATCCATGATTCCTCGCATAAAATCACCAATCCTCCTTGCAGACAATGAATGTCAGATCAGGTATGATTAGCATTGGTTAGGGTGGACATTGAGCGATGAAATAATAAAGGTTTCTTGACCCGACGGATTGCAAGAAGAACATCGCAGAACCATTTGCGAAACCGGCTGAATAGCCGGTTTCATTTTAATTTAAGTCGGGTGAATCGGAGTGAATGATCTAATCATCGAAATCCAGATTTTCTGCAAGAGGATTCAATACTAGCGGAGGTTGTGATCAGCGAGGAGATTGGTGGAGGAAAAACATTGCAGGTGCAATGAGCAGCTCATTTCAACGTGTACAGCCAGATCAGGAGTAGACCAGCTAAGCGAAGGGGGTTAGGATTTTCGTGCACCGGGCAAGGATGCCATCAAGTCTGGCTTGATATTTTAATTGACCGCGTGACCGGCAACCCGCAATCAGCTCAACTTCATGGACAACATAATAGGGAAGGCGTATATTTTTATCGCATCACACATATAAAGAGTCATAGATTCCTCGCAAGAAATCACCAAGATTCCTTGCAGACAAAGAATATCAAATTTGATATGATTGTAATTGGTTAGGGTGGAAATTGAGCGATGAAATAAACAAGGTCTCTTCCCGATACAGGAAGAACATCGCAGAACCATTTGCGAAACCGGCGAAAGCCGGTTTCTTTTTAACTCGATCAAGTGAAGAATTTCAGAAATTAATAACTACCCCTTGTTATAGGAGAAAGTGCTGCAGGATGTTGGTCGATAGCCTGGTAACAGTAAGCGGATAAAGCTGGACTATAATAAAAACAAGGTCCGTATAAGGAGGCTTAATGAGGATCAATTTTGACGGAGCAGCACAAACCGTGACCGGCTCGCAGCACCTGTTGAATATCAATGGCTATACCCTTCTATTAGACTGTGGCTTTTACCAGGGAAAAAGGCAGGAATCGTACGAACGCAACTGCAATTTCCCATTTGACCCCGCAAAAATCAATGCGGTTATCCTTTCCCATGCTCATATTGATCATAGCGGAAACCTGCCAAACTTGGTGAAGCAGGGTTATCACGGTCCAATCTACACCACGCATGCCACGGCACACCTGACGAACCTCATGCTGATGGATGCCGGCCATATTCAGGAGGCGGACGTCGAGTTTGTTAACAAGCGGCATCTGAAGACAGGTGAGCCACCGGTGATGCCGCTGTACACGCAGGTTGAAGCAGCTATGGTGGCACAATATTTCGACCCGGTAAATTATGACCAGTCGTTTACACCCATTCCCGGGGTGAGTGCACGGATCGTGGATGCTGGGCACATCCTGGGCTCGGGTGCGGTGGTGCTGGATATCGAAGAGAAGGGTCAAAAGGTGCGGGTGTGGTTCAGCGGGGATATCGGCAGACGAAATTTACCCTTAATCAATGACCCAGTGCTGCCGGATACGGCGGATGTGTTGATCATGGAGTGTACTTATGGAGATAAACCGCATGAAGACCCCGGTCTGGCTTATGATGAGCTGCGACAGGTGGTTGGGCGGACGCTGAACCGAGGCGGTAAGGTGATCATCCCTGCCTTTGCCGTTGGCCGGACACAGGAAATCGTATATGAACTCCACCAGATGTTCGAGAGTCATCAATTACCCGGTGTGCCGGTGTACGTGGATAGCCCACTGGCGGTGAACGCCTCAGACATATTCAAGTTGCACCCGGAGTGTTTTGATGACCAAACCAAGGCTTTCATTAGTGCTGATAAACATCATTCTGCCCTGGGATTTGACCGTTTGATTTACACACGCTCGGTGGAAGAATCAAAGGCTCTGAACGCCCGCAAAGACCCGATGATCATCATATCCGCTTCCGGGATGGCGGAGACCGGGCGGATCCTGCATCACCTGCGCAACAACATCGAGAATGCGAAGAATACCATATTGATTGTTTCATGGCAGGCGCCCAACACCCTCGGCAGAAGGCTGGCGGATAGAGAGAAGCGAGTGAGAATATTTGGCGAGGAATTCGAGGTGAAAGCCGAGGTGGCAACGATCGGGGGTTTATCAGCCCATGCCGGACAGGATTTCCTAATGGAATATGCGCTGCGGCTAAAGGGCACGGTGAAGAAGGTGTTCCTGGTACACGGAGAGGCAGGACCGGCTGCAGCGCTATCGGAGAAGCTCGTCGAGGCCGGCATGGAGCGACCGGCTTACCCGCTGTGGAAAGAGAGCGCGGAGATCTGAACGTTTGGTATAATGAAATTCCCACGGGAGAGGTGCCAGAGTGGTTGAATGGGACGGTCTCGAAAACCGTTGTGGGGCTCGTCCCCACCGTGGGTTCGAATCCCACCCTCTCCGC
>JBGOYO010000023.1:0-14436 GCA_041479715.1 Anaerolineae bacterium | reverse complement strand
ATCTTTGGAACATCACTGATCAGGCGTCGAGTGTAAGGTTCTCTCGGTGTTAGTATCACCTCATCGGCCGATCCGCTTTCCACAAATTTCCCATGCTCCATAATAAATACCTTGTCTGACACATAATATGCCAGGCCAATATCATGGGTGATGAAGATGACCGTCATGCCAATATCATTTCGCAGCTGCATCAACATATCCAGGATGGTGGCGCGCGAGCAGGCATCGATCATTGAGGTAGGCTCATCTGCCATCAGGATCTTCGGCTTCAATAGGAAGATGCGGGCAATCATTAAGCGCTGCATCTGTCCGCCGGAAAGCTCAAAAGGATATTTGTTGGTCAATTCCTCGTACTTCAAGTTGACAAAGCTGCATGCTTCCGTCATTAGCCCAATTTTTTTTGCTCGCGGGAAACTCCCACCGCCACGCATGCGGATACAATCCAAAAGCACAGCATCAATTTTGTGAAATATGTTGTATGAAGAGAACGGATCCTGAAAGATTGCCTGAATATTTTTCCAGTATTCTTGTCTCTGCTTATTCGTCCTGATATTGCGCAATTTCCCCTGGAAGTATATCTCGCCTTCCGTGATACTGATTAATCCCAGAATCATCTTTGATAAAGTGGTTTTTCCACTGCCTGATTCCCCTACGATCGAGACAACCTGACCTTTATAGAGGTCCATATCCACATGATCAACCGCGAGTGTCTTCGTCGCCCCGAACCCAAATACCATGGTTAGTCCTTTGGCGCTCAGGATAATTTCATTATTTTCGAGCATATTGTTCAGCCTCCTTCATATAGTATTCTCGCAGTTCTTTTTCAGAGAATATGCACCTGTAAGCGCGGCCGCCTTCAAGATTCCGAAGGTTCACCGTAGCCGCGCATTCATTCCGAGTATACTTGCAGCGTGGTGCAAAGCGGCAGCCGGGTGGTGGATTTTTGAGGTTAGGGGGTACCCCAGGGATGGCAGTCAGTTTAACACCGCGCAGGCCTTGTTCTGGCACGATGATCGAGCCCATCAGACCTTTGGAATAGGGATGGAGTGGGTCAAACACGGCTTCCTTGGCAGTGGCTTTCTCCACGATCTGCCCGGCGTACATGACCATAATGTCATCTACTACGTTATAAAGCAGTGGGAGCTCATGCGTGATGAAGATCATCGACTTGATGAAACCATCTTTCATTAAATCCTTAAGCATCTTGATCACCATCTTCTGTGATGTGACATCCAATGCGGAGGATGGTTCATCAGCGATTAATATTTTTGGAAACAGGATCACGGAGACTGCGATCACGGTGCGCTGTTTCATGCCACCCGAGAGCTCAACTGGATATTTTTGCAGTACTGTCTCTGGAAGGCCTAAGATACTACAACACTCACACGCCAGCTCATAAACCTCTTTCTTGGATTTGTATTGATCGTGGGCTTCATACACATCTTCAATAAAGTCGATGATTTTTCGGGTGGGGTTGAGGGCGTTCATCGCCGCCTGGGGGATATAAGAGATCTCCGTCCCTAGGATCGTTTTGCGGACCTCGTCTGGGTCCATCCCTGATATATTTTTTCCATGAATAATGATCTCCCCGCTCGTATAGTGCAGCGGGGCAAAGTAATAGCCCATCAGGCTGAGCGCCAGGGTTGACTTTCCGCAGCCGGATTCACCTGCAATTCCCAGTGTTTTGCCTTCTTCGACCTGCAGGGTAACGTGGTCAACCGCATAAATATCCTCGTTATAGCGGGTGATATATTTGGTGGTGAGGTCTTTGACCTCGAGCATGACTTCTCCCATATATCACCTATTCCCTCAATGCCGGATTGTATACCTGGTCGAGACCAGTATTCATCAAGTTCAGCGAGAATGAAATCAGGGCAATGGTAACGATCACGGGCATATATGCCCACCATTTTCCGAGGCTTGGCGCCATGTAGATCAATGCCCAGTTCATCATCATGCCCAACGTCGGTGTAGTACTTGTCTTCGGCCCCAGTCCAATGATTGACAATGACGCCTCATACAGGATGGCCGAGGAAATTTGCAGGATCAGCGCCATAAAGACATACGAAGCGATGTAAGGCAGAATGTCGGTGAAGATGATGAGCGCGATAGAGTGCCCAGACAGCTTCGAAAGGTTGACATGGTCGCGATTACGCAGAGAGATTACCTGCGCCCGCACAGCCCTGGCAGTCCATGTCCAGGTGGTAAACCCGATCACGATGGCGATGGTCACTGGGCCGCGCTTTTCCTGACCAATGCTGAATGAAATTAAAATCAACAAAATAAAAGCGGGGATCACTAAAATGATATTGGTGAAGAACATAATGACATCATCCACCCTGCCACCGATATAACCCGCCGCCAATCCCAGGACCAATCCGATCGTAGTCGCAATTAATCCTGCCACAAGGCCGATCAGGAGTGATGTACCGGTGGCTGAAACCAGCTCGGGTAGAATATCCCGGCCAAAGTTATCCGTTCCAAGCAGCAGCAGGCGCACATTCGGGACATCGCGGACGTTCACGTAATCAGTTTGTCCAACAGTACCTTTCGCCTGCAGCGTGCCAGTCACTGTGCCTGTATCGGCGATGGTTACGCCTTGCGTGGATAGTACTCCCTGGAGCGAGGTATTCAGTCTTTGATAGAATCTGGTTTTGGCATACGTCATTCCGGGGAGTTCCTTGTTGGGATCATAGTTTTTCGTCCACAGATCCAGCAGGCTTTTGGTATCCGTCGTATCGATCTGATCTGCAGGAATCCCATCTGCCACCAGCCATTCCTTCAGGGCAGTGCGGTCATCGTTGCTCAGCTTGTTGGCAATCCGCTTGGCACTGGCATCATCCAGGTTAAGGATATATGGAGTGCTACCAATGCTGTCGTAAACGTTCACGTAGATCCCCGGGGGGAAGAAAGTGCCCTGACCGATGATTCCTAATGGAGGAATTTTAACAAACAGCGGAAAAATGATCACCGTCAGCACGATGAACGTGAAAATGACAAACCCAACTACAAATTTACCGGAGTGAAAAACCTGTTGGAGAGTGTTTTTCATAATATCTCTCCTAATCCGATTGCGCCGCTTTAATGCGTGGGTCAATGAAGCCGTATAAAATTTCAAGGGCAAAGTTTGCGATCAGTACCATCATCGTGATGATCAAGGTGGTAGCCGAGATCAACGGATAATCCTGCCCCATGATCCCATTTAATAACGTGGTGCCCAGCCCTGGGTAGCTAAAGATGATCTCCGCCACCAGGGCGCCGCCGACCATGGTACCGATCGCCAGCGCCAGGCCGGTGATCTGCGGAAGCATGGCATTCCGAAATACATACTGGACGATCTTCGAGTCTTTGATTCCCATGAAGCGGCTGTATTTCACATAGTCGGCATTCAGCTCATAGATGGACATGGAGCGCATGCCAATCGCCCAGCCACCAATGGCGATCAACACAATCGACCAGAACGGTAGCTGGTAATGGATGATCACCGACCAGATAAATGCCCAGCTAAAGTTGGGGATCATGTCGAACCCATATCCGCCTGAGGAGGGTAACCATTTTAATATGATCCCAAAAATGACCAGTAAAATGGTTGCCATGCCAAATGCCGGTAAACCAGTTGCAAAAATACTGAGCGGCATGAGGAGTTTATCATAGCCCCCCTTGAGATAAGCTGCCAGTGCGCCCAGGATGTTTCCAATCAGAAAGCCGACGATGATCGCCGGGAACTGCAGGGCTATTGTCCACATAACGGAAGATTTGAGAACGTCTGCCACTGTTCTTGGATATTGCCCGAACGAGAAACCAAAATCGCCATGGAACACATTTTTCACGTAAATAAAGAATTGTGTGAGCAAGGGTTTGTTAGTACCGAACAACTCTGTATATTGCTTATAAATCGCTTGCACCCCGGATGCATTGGATTGGCCTTGGGCCATCCTTGCGACGATGCCTGCCACAGGGTCACCCGGCATCATGCGTGGTAGGAAGAAGTTCAACAGGAAGGCGGCAATGAATGTGATGATGAACCACATCAGCTTGTTACTGAAATACTTGAGGTATCCTTTCAACTCAGTACCTCCTATCGATATTTCACCGATAAGTCTATATCATATTTATTCATAAAAAGTTACGGGCAACAGATGATAATAAACAGCCATGTCCCCCAGGACTGGCGGAACATGGCTGTTTCCTTGCATGATTGGTTACGGATTCACAAGCTTAAGGTTATACAGGCATGCGATACTGTAACCATCAACACATACCATCGGTGGGACGATCGGATTGCTTCCATCATTCAGGTGTGGGAAGCCGGTCCAGACACTCTCGTTCACAGTCATGAACAGATCAGGACGATACATCAGTGTAAAGGAGGGGATATCGGTCAGGTAATCTTTGACCAGTTCCGTGTAATCTGCCTTGATCTTGGCAGGATCGGATAGCGTGGGGATCTCCGCGATCAACTTATCTACCGCAGGATTCGAGTAACCACCCCAGTTGCCATTCCAGTTGCCTGACTGTCCGATAAACTCAGAGCTGAGTAGATGGCGGATACGGCTCCAGGGCTGGGTCGGGCCAGCACCGTCACTCCACATCATGAAGATGTCATAGCCAGCTGGGAGAGGCTTGTCAGAGGCTGTTACCACGGTCTGATAGACGCCCCAATCCGGGTAGTTGGTGGTGATGTCAATGCCGATCTTCTTTCCGGCAGCCGCCACCATTTCTATCGCCGCCTGCCAGTCAGACCAGCCGGCGGGGCAGGTGGCTACATAGTGAAGTTCCTTGCCATTGAATTCACGGTTGCCATCGCCGTTAGTATCCTTAATCCCGGCATCATCGAGCAGCTTGTTGGCGCCCGCAATGTCATTGCCAGCCCACTGCAGATCCGCGACGGCCGCGTGATCGTACATAGCCTGCTCGCCATCAGTCGGGTTCATCAGGCTGCGTGGAACCTGTGCGAAGGTCGCCGACTGGCCAGTCATGGCGTTAGCGACGATCGAGTCATAATCAACTGCAATCGCGATCGCCTTACGGATCGCCAGCTGGTCCAAGCCAGGGGATTTCAGGTTGTAGAAGGCGGTTGGTAGGGTGGCGCCGATCATGTAGGGAGCATCGGGCAGGTAAGTGGAGACGGGCAGACCGTAATTTTCCCACAAGACCTGGACATTGGAGTTGAACTGCTGGCTGATGTCTACTTCACCTTGTGCCAAAGCAATCGAACCGGCTGCGTTGTCTTTGAAGATTGTGTGTGCGATATATTTGGGAGCGGGTAGCTTGCCCCACATGGAGGCGTCCTGGCCCCAGTAATTGTCATCGCGGACATATACAACCTTCGTATCGTCAGAGAAGAACTTATGATACGGTCCGGAGTAAACTGCATCCTCAGCAGGATCGGCTAAGAATTTAGTCGCATCGCTGCCAACCCGCTTTTCCAGTACCTGGGTCCAGGCTTTCTGGCACACATAGGTGGCATCCACAAAATCAATCAGTTGCAGCGGATTGACTGGTTTGCCATCCGCACCCAGTTTAGCTTTGATCGAAACTGTCTGGGGGTCAACTGCTGTGACTGAGTCGATGTAGGGTTTAAAGTTATTGCCAGCAGCGGAGGAGTACTTGAGATTAGTATCCCAGGTGTAGGCTACGTCGTCAGCGGTCACCGGGGTGCCATCGCTCCACTTGGCGGCTTTTTTGATCTTATAAGTGAGCTCAGTCATGTCCGCATTCAATGTATATGCACCATCTGCCAGCAGAGGATAGCTCTTGCCATCCATCATGTCGTACATGTACGCGGATTCGAACATCACTTCACGCGACGCGTCCTTCGCACCGACACCCATGGCATTGTTCATGCTGCTAGAGTATGGATTCCAACCAACCACCGCACTCCACTGGAAACCGTTATAGTACAGGGTTTCATTGCGCGGCAGGTTCGTACCTGGTGCTGCTGGTGCTGTAGTAGGGGTCACTTCGACTATCTGGGTTTGGTTGACCACTTGGGTCTCTTTGACCGTGACCACTTGAGTCTGGATAACTGGCGCACTAGTCTGAATAATGGTCTGTGCGGTCGGAGATGCACAGCCAGCGAGCACCATGCCCATCACCATGACCACAGAGATTACGATATACAAGCGTTTCATATTCATTCTCCTTAAAGTTTGGTTAGATTGGTAATACAGTTGGGTCGTTCGATCTGAGATATATATTCGATGATTCTCCACCTCCTCTTGTTTGTTGGGCGATTAAAACCACTTGATATTGAGAGCGCTCCCCAAAAAAACATAGATATTAAAGTCTCTCTTTTACCTGACTCTTGAGGGATGCGCCACAGCTGTCACGGATGATCAGCTCTGTATCCATTATGATGCGCCGGGATGGCTTGATGCCATTTTCGATCAGGTCGATCAGTGTATCCACTGCTTTGGCGACAAATTGGATGATCGGTTGGCGCACGGTGGTTAACTTAAAATCCGACAGCGAGGCAATCGGCAGGTCATCGAAGCCAACAAAGGCGATGTCCTCCGGGACGCTTAAACCTGCGTAGCGTACTGCCCGGATGGCACCAATTGCCATGGTATCGGAGGCTGCGAAAACGGCGTCGGGTTTGAGTGGAAGCAGCTGTTGCATCGCCAAATAGCCGCCATTCTCGGTGAAATCGCCTTCCACGATTAATTTCTCTTGCACCTGCCAGCCTTGTTCGGTGATGGCTTTCAGGTAACCTTCCTTACGGTCAATACCTACTGTGCTGTTCATCCATCCGGTGATCGTTCCAATGCGCTTATATCCAAGCTGGATCAGGTGACACACTGCATTATGGGCGGCATTGATGTTATCCACATCGATGTAGCTGATCCCTTTGGCTTTGAATGGGCGCCCGGCAATCACCACCGGGAAATCAGAGCTGACCAGCTTATCAATTAATATATCCTCTATCGGTGCAGTCTGCAGCAGGATCCCATCTAGCTGCCCTCTGCGTGAGATGAGTGGGAAAATGCGTTTTTCGTCTTCTTTCGTGTCTAGCAGGAACAGCGCCAGGGTATAGTTGTGCTGGTTGCACGCCTGGGCAACGCCCTGGGTAAGGCGCGGGAAATAAGGGTCGGTGAAGAAGGTGCTCACCGTGCGCGGTAGAACCAGTCCAATCATCCATGAGCGGTGGGAGGCCAGGCTGCGGGCAGCAGCATGTGGGTGGTAGCCGGTTGTCAGGATAACATCCTGGACCTTCATGCGGACTCTGTCGCTGACATTCGGATCATTGTTCACCACCCTGGATGCGGTGGATCGCGATACTCCGGCTTGCTTGGCAATGTCTTCGAGCGTCAGGTTAGGCACTGATGGGTTCCAGATGAATTCGATTGTTCCGATGCGAAAGAATATTGGGAGCGCTCCCAGAAATATATTATACAGAAGAATCCCGAAAGAGTCAACAGGTTTGTGAAAATTCCCCCGAATTGAGTAATACCGTGACCAATATTTTATCATCCAGTATCGCGATAGTCTTCTGAGAGACATGCGTGGGCGGTCTTTGTTTAAAAATTGTCATTGTTAAGAGAGAAATTAGCGATGAAGCAATCTGCTTCTGACAAAACGTCGCATCTTGCATCCAGCTGCAGGCTGTATAATCTCTTAGCAGTAAAATAGCTTCGCCAATACAACTCTGGCTTACAATTACCGATAAGGAGACCCTCACCCATGACCCAACCCCCACTCCCCAATATTCCTTGGGAAGATCGCCCAGCCGGTTGCGATGAGGTCGTCTGGCGCTACTCAGCGAACCCGATCATCCCTCGCGACCTCATCCCCTCATCGAACAGCATCTTTAACAGTGCCGTCGTCCCTTTCCAGGATCGTTTTGCGGGCGTGTTCCGCTGCGACAATAAAAAACGTGACATGAACCTGAACCGGGGTTTTTCTGCCGATGGCATCCATTGGCAGCTGGATAACCAACCTATCGAGTGGACCTACAACGACCCTGAGCTGGGCCACTTCCAATACCGTTATGACCCGCGTGTGGTGTGGCTCGAAGATCGTTATTATGTTACTTGGTGCAATGGCTATCATGGACCAACCATCGGCATCGGCTACACCTACGATTTCGAACGATTTACATTTTTGGAAAACGCCCTGCTTCCCTTCAACCGCAATGGTGTTTTGCTCCCTCGCCGTATCAACGGCGAGTACGTCATGTTCAGCCGACCCAGCGATAATGGTCACACCCCATTCGGTGATATCTACCTCAGCCGCAGCCCCAACCTGGTACATTGGGGTAAGCACCGCTTCGTCATGGGTGTGCGCGGCGGTTGGGAGAGCACCAAGGTAGGCGCCGGACCTGTTCCCATCGAGACGGATGAGGGCTGGCTGCTCTTCTACCACGGAGTGCTCACTTCGTGCAATGGGTTCGTCTACAGCTTTGGAGCTGCCCTGCTCGACCTCGACGAGCCCTGGAAGGTGATCCGGCGCGGAGACTCCTATCTGCTCTCACCCCATACCGATTATGAATGCGTGGGCGATGTGCCTAACGTAACCTTCCCTTGTGCCACGCTTTACGACCCTCCCACCGGTAGGATTGCCATTTATTACGGCTGCGCCGATACCGTCACCTCCCTGGCATTCTGTAAGCTGGAGGAGGTGTTGGGGTTTCTGAACTCAAATTCATAATCCTGGTAATATCGTGAGGTGGCCCCCAGCAGAGTTTGATTTTCCACCACCCCAAAAAGACTTCTCTATACAAGTGTTTGCTGTACTATGATAACGAATCAGGCAGCATCACCCGAGTGCATTAGGAACGGGTTATCTTTCATCACAGGTAAACCGATTGTCTGGTATAATTAACCCATACGGACTCCAGATTCGCGCTCGGTTATATACGCCGCCGTTCTGCATCGAATGGCGGTTTCTTTTTACGAAGGTGATCCTGGATGATCTAATAACGGCTGCCCCGATGCCAGGATGACTGAGGTCAGTTGCACACTATAAAAAGGAAATGATAATGGAATCGAAATTGTACGTTGGAAACCTGTCCTATAACACCACCGAGGAGAGGCTGCGCACTGCCTTTGCTGAAGCTGGTACAGTGGTCGCAATTGATGTGATTAAAGATCGGGATACCGGTCAGATGAAGGGGTTCGCTTTCGTGACGATGGGGAATCAGGAAGAAGCAGAGAACGCCATTAAGATGCTCAATGGGAAGATGTTGGATGAAAGGGCAATCAAAGTCAACATAGCCCGACCGCGCGAAGAGCGCCCACGCAAATCCTACAATAACCGGCGCTGGTAAAATTGCCCCCAAGCTGCTCAGATCAGGGTAGTTTGAATTTAATAAGTTAGTTCTTGCACTAAGGAACGAGGTGTGATATGGACTTTCAAATTGGCGAACAGGTCATTCACCGTACATTTGGTATGGGTGAGATTACCCGCATCGAGGAGAAGACTATTAATGGACTCCCGGTAAATTGTTACGTGGTCAGTATAACCGATATGACCGTCTGGGTGCCCGTGGATGATCAGGAAACGAATAGCCTGCGCATCCCCACCTCTCCGGAGGAATTTCTCAAAACTTTACCCATCCTCTCCAGCCCAAACGAGGCTTTGCAAGAGGACCGTGTGCTGCGTAAAAACCAGCTCATGGATGAGTTGAGAGATGGTCAGCTGTCATCAATTTGCCGGGTGGTACGAGACTTAAGGCATTATCAGCGCAGCTCAAAGCTGAATGACCAGGAGAAAACAATCCTGGAGAGGGCAGTGAAATCGCTGCTCACCGAGTGGACCCTTTCGTTGGGTACACCGCAAAACCAGGCTTACCAGACCATGGAAAATATGCTTCAGATTTGATCTTCGGAGCAATATCAATATCCCTGAGGGTTGCTAGCTCAACCCTCAGGTTTTTTTAATCGTCGGTAATCATATTTCTTATTACCTGATATCTGATTGCCTGATACCTGAGACCTAATTACCTATTCAACTCTCCCCCTCGGATTATAATCGTCCCCATGTCGAACCATCTGGCAGATGAAAGTTCACCTTATCTGCTCCAACACGCCGGTAATCCTGTTGACTGGTACCCGTGGAATGCTGAGGCCTTCTCGAAAGCTCACAAAGAAGATAAACCCATCTTCCTCAGTATCGGATACGCCGCCTGCCATTGGTGCCACGTAATGGCGCACGAATCTTTCGAAGACCCATCCACTGCGACATTTATGAATGCCAATTTCGTGTGCATCAAGGTGGACCGGGAGGAACGCCCCGACTTGGACAGCATCTACATGAGTTTCGTGGTTTCCACAACCGGTCAGGGGGGCTGGCCGATGAGTGTTTTCCTCACCCCTGAAGGAAAGCCTTTTTATGGCGGCACTTACTTCCCGCTCTTCCGCCGCCTCAACCTGCCAGCTTTCCGCGAAGTGCTTGATACGGTCGTCCGTTTGTGGCACACTGATCGGGCCGCGATCATCTCGAGCAGCGAAAGCCTTGCGCAGAACCTGTCGAACCAGGCAGCACCCCTGCAAAGCGGATTAATAATAAGTGCAGACGTCCTCGAGAATGCCGCTCGAACCATCACCCAAAGTTATGACTGGCACAACGGAGGCTGGGGATCGGCGCCAAAGTTCCCGCAGCCAATGCTGATCGAATTCCTCCTGCGCCTGGGCTCTCGCGGCGATAATTCCAGTCTGGATGTGGCTTCCCATGCTCTGCGTACAATGGCCCAAGGCGGGGTGTACGATATCCTTGGTGGTGGGTTCGCCCGCTACAGCGTTGACCCAACCTGGCTCATCCCGCACTTCGAGAAGATGTTATACGATAATGCCCAGCTGGCACTCGTCTACTTGCATGCCTATCTGCTGAGTGGTGACCAGGGGTTGCGGGAAGTGTGTGAAGCCACGCTGGATTACATCCTGCGCGAGATGACCCACAACTCAGGCGGCTTCTTCAGCAGTCTGGATGCGGATTCGGAAGGGGAGGAGGGTAAGTATTACCTGTGGACCCCGCAGCAGGTCCGCACGGCGCTTTCGAACCCCGAGGAAGCTGATCTCTTTTTGTCTGCATATGGAGTGAGTGAAAAGGGAAATTTCGATGGCCGTACCATACTGCGACGCACCCTATCTGACGAGCAATTAGCCGCTCAGTTTCACCTAGACGAGCGCACGGTTGTGGCCAGGTTATCTGATCTTCGCAGGCAGTTGCTCGATGTGCGTAATACCAGAGTGCGACCAGCTATAGACGACAAAGTGCTCGTCTCCTGGAATGCGCTCATGTTGACCGCCCTGGCCGAAGCTGGTCGGTCACTCGGGCGGCAGGATTACCTCACCGCTGCCATCCGGAATGCGAAATTCATCCTCGATAACATGTTAGTGAATGGTAGATTGAAGCGCTCATGGCGGAATGGATCAACCAAACACGATGCCTACCTGGAAGATTATGCCGGTCTTGCACTTAGTTTGCTCACGCTCTACCAGTCAGACCCTGACCCGCGCTGGTACCAGGCGAGCATCCAGCTGCTCGAGCTGGTGCAGAATCATTTCACCGACCCGGAGGGTGGTTTTTTCGATACTCGCGATGACCAAGAATCCTTGCTCTACCGTCCCAAGGACCTTCAGGATAATGCCACACCGTCTGGCAATGCTCTTGCTGTATTGCTTCTCCTGAAACTTGCCACTTATGAAGGTCGCTCAGATTGGCGCGCACGTGCTGAGGCAATTATCATCTCCAACCTTGGGTTGATCACCCGCTATCCATCCGCCTTCGCTCAATGGCTGTGTGCAGCCGATTTTGCCGTTGGCCCAGTGAAGGAGGTAGCGGTGCTTGGTAATTTGGAAGATCCTGCAAGTCAAGGTTTGCTTGAACCGATTTGGTGTGGCTACTACCCTCGGTTGGTGCTGGCAGCATCATCGTACCCTCCGCCTGCCGGCTCGCCAGCCTTATTAAGTGACCGACCATTATTGAACGGTATGTCCACGGCCTATGTGTGTCAGGGTTTCGTTTGCCATCTTCCGGTCAACGATGCGAAGTTTATGTTAAAACAGCTATCTGGATAAGATGCGTATAAATTTTATTCGCACACTGGAGATTTTATTTGTTCCATAAATTTGTTTCCAATTTGCGATAAGACCCGCAGCTTAAGTTTTATTGAACCATTTATTTTGGCCATTGCCTATATATTCCGGGGGAGATAAATTATAATCATACAATTAAGACATAAATTGTTATAATAGAGTTAATGTTTTGCTAAATACGCAGGTCGTAGAGGTGGATATGAAAACCTATTTGCTTAAATTCATACTTACTGCCTTTTTTGCTTTACTGCTGGTAGCTTGTTCCACCACAGCCACACCACAGCTAGAATCTCCCCTGCCTAGTATCACTCCACCACCCTCTACTCCCACAGATACAGAACGCCCCCTGGCCAGTGCGACCTTCACATCAACACCAACCTTATCTATAAATACCCCTACTAGGACTGTAAATCCTCCAACCCAAACCATGATCCCTCAGACTCATTTACCAGTTGAGCTTACCCGGACCCCTGGCATCGTGGCAACTGCCACAGCTTTCGCTGCCACAACGACCGCGGATTATTTGAAAAATTCTGCTCTGATGGGTCCTCTGGCTGACATGATGGGCATCATGCAGTATTTCAACCCGGTGGGTACGCCAGCCAAGAGTTGGCACGACATTCCAATCATGCCGCAGGCTACAGCAGGACAGGAATTCAAGTCGGACATTTATAGTTTTACAGCTACAGCCACCCTCGCCACGGCAGCCAAGTTTTATAGTAACCAGTCTGTATCATTAAATTGGTCATGCTTCCCTTCTGCCACCGGATATGGTGGCACCGGCAGCAGTGCGGAGCATTCTGTGACGATGATGTGTCAAGGAATCGTGATCAGTATGACTTCCTTCGATAATGACACCTCTCATGTCATCGTGGTACTCAATAAGGCGCCCTAGAGATGCACGAAAACCAACCGGTTTGGCGGTCAGTCAGGGATGAATAAACTAATGAATCTGATACTGGTTGAATAATATTAATAGGCTGTCGCATTCCCATGTGCTGCAGACATCCACCGCATGGCATTGATCATATTCACACTCTACAGCACCAGTTGGACCATCATATTCACCCGAAAGTGGCAATCTAGTTTCCCTGGGGTTTCAAAAGTGTACCCCAGTTTGGTCAGCCCTTTTGTATACAATTCCCCATCAAATGCGTGGTCCCGCGCGTTAGAGAGGATCAGGCCGTGCTCGTCTGTAATGCAGCCCTCAATTTCTCCATTCATCCATGCGGGAATGCAGGTCTTTGCAAAGCTGCATATGGCGTGATAAAAATCGAGATTCTCTTTGCCCAAACCATACATGTAGAACTTATCCCGGTCACTATCTTCGTGGACCGTAATCACGGCTTCGAAAGGTGCAAATTTCAATGCATCTTGTAAAAAGGTCTGGACTTCAAAGTAGTTCCTGCTCCTCAGGATAGCACTGAAGATGGCATTTAGATCTCTCTGATCAGAATCAAATCGTTGGCGCAGGTCGAAACCCGAAGGGTTGATCATCGGATAAACCACATCACGGAATTGCTCTGGGAGATCGTGGATGAAGGCATCGACGATTTTCAAAATGCACAGGGGTCCGGCGATCTCGTTACCATGCACTCCAGAAACAATGCATACAGTGGGTTCTACTTTCGGATGGATGACTAATCGATAAAGAGGATAATTTATCCCCGTGCGTCGGAAAACTCCGAGCCAATGATTTCCATGGGCAATTTATGCAAACGGGCTTCATTAATTAAAGTCCACAGAAATTTCTCGTAGGAGAAATTTTCCTCGTCTATTACCATCCGTTCATTATTAGACATATCCCATTCCATCCCTTCGTCAGATGGGTGTTTCCCCACTTGGAGCACCAGATGGATAATCTTAGCGATTATAAAAGTAGGCGGAGTACTTCTTTAGGTGCATCTTTATTATAGCAAATATAAAAACAAATGCAACTATTAAAAGATGAAAAATCGCCCCAGCCCGACATGCAGCTGGAGCGACAAAGTATCAATAATTCTTGTTATTGGTAAAGCAACCAGGTAATTAAAACGAAGCTATCACCAGCTTTCAAATCCAAGCCTTACCGTACGCATTCCTGAACAAGGCGTTCTGCCATTCTATAGTATTTCTCATGTAATTCCGCCCCATTTTCCTCCTGTTCGAAGCGGTTAAATGCTTCGATCATGCGGTCCTGCCGGTCAACCGGGATCACTTTCTCCACCAATGGGAATAGGAGCTTATCTTCTTTATCCATATGCCGACGTACCAGGCTGACATACCCCAAGGCGCTCAAGACTACCTGGTCCCTGACCTTTATATCTCCGCTCTGGAAGCGTTCAGTCACCTGGCGCAGTCTCTGGCCTAGACGACGTCCCTCTTCATGTTCGGCGATCATCAGTGCGACCGGGCCTGT
>JBGOYO010000022.1:0-14731 GCA_041479715.1 Anaerolineae bacterium | reverse complement strand
CCCAAAAGTCGATGTCCCACAGACGTGCCAGGCTGCACTAGGGTATGTTTGTCATGCTTACAATGATATTTTGAGTGAAAAGACCCTGGGATCTCAGTTGATTTGAACAATCAGCCTCGCTCCCTGAGACCTGTGTGATAGATAAAGTAATGAAAATTCGACGTCTGATCCTTGTTCTATCTGCCTTCATCCTTTTTGGATGCAGCCAATCCACTCCCCTTGCACAGACCCCCGCTGTGACCATATCGCCCACAGCCTCCCTGCCTGGGCCGCAGGTGGAAACCACCTCCGTCCCTGATCCGCGCCAGGTTGCACAAACCTACCTCGACCACTGGAAAGCGGAAGAATATCCTGCCATGTATGCTATGCTAACTGCCGTCAGCAAGGATGCTATCAGCGAGGCAGATTTCACAGCACGCTACCAGAGTGTTGCGAACGAAGCTGCCCTGAGCAGCTGGGAATATGAGATCCTGTCTTCATTAAAAAATCCCGAGAGTGGGCAGGTGGGTTATAAAGTGATCCTGCACAGTGTGCTCGTCGGCGATATCGACCGCAATACAGTAATGAACCTGGTCCTGGAGAATGGTGAATGGCGCATCCAGTGGGACGACTCGTTGATCCTGCCTGAGCTGCTTGGCGGCAATAGTCTACTGATGGATTACCGTATCCCGTCACGCGGCAATATTTATTCCAGCGATGGTCGTGCCCTGGTGGCGCAAGCGGATGCGGTCGCCATCGGCCTGGATACAGCTGCCGTGGATCCTGCGCAGGAAGATGCATTGCTGGGTGAAATTTACCGGCTAACCGGAGTTCATCCAGATACCCTGTCGGGTATGATTGAAGCCTGGCGACCCTTCGGTTATTACCTGCCAGTGGCAGATATATCCGTGGATGCCCTGGCTCCGCGTGAAGCAGTATTAGCGGGTTATTCAGGGGTCATCCTGCAGCCATTCCGTACCCGCTATTATTTCGAAGATGGCATTTCTCCTCATCTGTTGGGATATATGAGCTTGATCCAGCCGGATGAAGTGGATTATTACAAACGCCTGGGCTACCGGGTGGACGAGCGCGTGGGTCGCGATGGGCTGGAATATTATGCCGAGAAGTCACTCGCTGGAGTGCGGGGCGGAGTGTTGTATGTAGTCGATCCGAACAAAAAAATCGTAACCCAGCTCGCCGCAAAGGATGCTCAGCCTGCTGAAGCTGTCTATACCACCCTCGATTACGACCTGCAGGAGGGTTTACAGCGCAGCAATGCCCTGAGTGCCGGTATGAAAGGTGCCATCGTTGTCCTGGAGCGCAATACCGGCAAGGTGCTGGCGATGGTCTCTTCGCCCGGGTTTAACCCCAATTTATTCGAACCAGCCAACTACAATTACAGTTATCAGATCAACGATATATATAATGTTGATACCACGCCACTACTTAACCGTGCCACTCAGGGGCTGTACCCACTCGGGTCGGTATTTAAAATCGTGACCATGTCGGCGGCCTTGCAGAGCGGGTTGTATACCAAAGATACAACATACAATTGCGGATACTTTTTCGATGAGGTGCAGGGCATGCAGTCTCACGACTGGACCTATGATCATTATCTCAATGATGGTAGAACCCAGCCCAGCGGTATGCTTACTCTGCCAGAAGGTTTAATGCGCTCGTGCAACCCCTTCTTCTGGCATATCGGCTTGGATTTTTATAATCGAGGCATGTATACCGCTGTTTCGGATATGGCCCGTGGGTTTGGGTTGGGAAGTTCCACCGGGATTGAGATCGGTGATGCTGCTGGGAATATCCCAGACCCGCAAAGTCCTGTGGATGCGGTTAACCTGGCTATTGCCCAGGGTAACACATTGGTAACTCCTTTGCAGGTAGCGGATTTTATTGCCGCAGTGGGAAACGGTGGCACGCTTTATACACCCAACGTGATCGACCGCATCGTGCCGGTGGTCGGTGATCCAACCTATGTATTTACCCCCACTATACGCGGTACATTGCCGATCTCACCGGAGAACCTGACGATTGTCCAGGACGCGATGGTCAGCGTGGTCATGAATCCACGCGGTACGGCTTATCGCACAAGTGGATATGGCATTAACAGTTTTGTCTCCTCATCAGGTATCCCGGTGGCAGCAAAAACTGGCACAGCTGAATCAGGTTCTGGCGATCCACATGCCTGGTTCGCCGGTTATACCTTCGCCGGGCTTGAAAATCGTCCTGACATTGCTGTGGCTGTATTGGTGGAGAATGGGGGAGAAGGCTCGGTGGTGGCAGAACCAATCTTCCGGCGCGTCCTCGAAATTTATTTCCTCGGCAGCCCTCAAATGCGCTATCCGTGGGAAGCCCAGGTAGGTGTGGTTGCCACTCCTACGCCTGAGGTGACCGAGACAGCTACCCCCGAAGTGACGGAAACCCCAACCCCATAGAGTTGTGTTATTAGCTTGCGCGGTCTGATCATTCGCTCCCAGTCTGGTTTTTACACCGTTATGACTGAAACGGGCAGCCTCACCTGCCGCTTGCGCGGCAGGCTGAAACGAGGCAAGCGCCTGGAAGACATCGTGGCGGTGGGTGATTGGGTCCAGGTCTCCCAACAGGACGAAACCGGGATGATCGAAGCAGTCGAGCCGCGCCGGCATATGCTCTCTCGAATAGCACCCACCCCTCGCGGCGAATACCACCAGATCATTATCGCTAATCCAGATCAGGCCGTCTTTGTTTTCGCCTGCACCAAACCGGAACCTCATCCTGGTATGCTCGATCGCTTCCTGGTGGTGGCCGAGAAACAAGGACTCCCGGTATTGATTGTGATCAACAAAGTGGACCTGGTGGGCATGGTTCAGGCGGAAGCGTCATTTTCTCATTACGCCGCCTTGGGATATCTTCTCATTTATACATCCGCTCAGAACGGATATGGGATCAAGGAGCTAGCCGGGCAGCTGGCGAGGAAGGTGTCGGTTTTTGCCGGGCCATCAGGAGCCGGTAAATCCAGCCTGTTAAATTGCATCCAGCCGGGGCTTGGGTTGGCTATTCGCTCGGTGAGCCAGGTGACGGAAAAGGGACGGCATACCACCGTCGTGCGTCAGTTATTTCACCTGGTGGGAGGAGGGTACGTAGCCGATACACCGGGTCTTAAAGCCATGGCACTTTGGGACATCCGTACAGAGGAGCTGGATGGTTATTTCCCTGAGCTACGCCGGTTGGTAGATGCCTGCCAGTTTAACAATTGCACCCATACCCATGAGCCCGGCTGCGCAGTGCTTGAAGCCGTGGAGCGCGGGCAGGTGCATCCTGATCGCTATGCTTCCTATCTACGCATGCGCCAGAGTCAGGATGAGCGTGATTCATGATTAATGTGAAGTGGTGCTGGTTACAAAAGGCAGGTTAATTATTTTAGAAAGATGTATAATCTATTCTGTAGCATGTTTTTTAAGGTGAATACCTTTAGTTGTCTTTTATCCTCACAGGGTTTGGTGTTTCCTGTGTGGTTTTTATTCTTTCAAACAGAGCATTTTTGAACCATTTATGGCTCAAAAGAGTAATATATAAATAGGAAATCGCCATGTTGATCGCCGTAGAGGAGAAGAAACCGAATCCCGATTCTCAATTGATGCACAACTTGCAGAATGGTAACCTCGAAGCGTTGGGTGCGCTGTACGACCGCCACAGGGGATTGGTTTTTCGTACAGCCTTAGCCATCACCGGCGATGCAGAGGCTGCGGCTGATTTACTGCAAGAAGTGTTCTTACGCCTGTTTCGTTTTGCGAGTCATGTCGATTGTGATCGGCCTCTGGAACCCTGGCTGTATCGCATGACCACGAACCTGTCATATACCTGGGTTAAACGGCACAATCGCTTGCTACGTCCACTGGAGGATGTAGCAGATTGGATCACAGGCAGCCGGCGAGACATCCCCGCGGTCCGCTCTGAAATCAACGAATCGTGGCGGCAGGTCCAGCAAGCCCTGTCTTCTCTCCCCTTATCCCATCGTGGCGTAGTCGTTTTGTACTATATTGACGATCTCTCAATCCAGGAGATCGCTGAAATCCTCGATATCCCGGTTGGAACCGTGAAATCACGCTTGCATTATAGTCGTCAGGCATTGAGGAAGTCACTGGATGTATTGGAAAATAGAGCTTTCCCGGATATAAGCTACGAGTTTACATAGGTAGAATAGCAATGAGTATGTATTCAGATAATTCGTTTGGAAGGCTGCTTAAAAATTGGGCTGCTGTACACCAGCTTCCCGAGAATGGGCGGGCACGCTTGTTGTCTCAAGCGGGCATTGTTCAGCGAAAAAAGGTTGACCATTCGTTCTTACTCACTAAGCCTCAATATTACGAATATCGTTATAACAGGCCCAATGAGTGGTCCCAAACGTTGTATACCTGGTTCTTCTCTCAGTCTATCCACGCAGGCATACATGCCCGTGTATGACCGTATGCAGTTTAACAACTTACTGGCAATCATCCTGTTGGTGGGGTTGGTAGCCTGCAGTCAAAAACCAGCTTCTTCCACGCTCACTCTATCCCCAAAGCAGCCTTCCCCCACCGGGCAGCCAACCAATGCTGTTATTGGTTCAACACCGACCCCGACTTTATTGCCAGCTCCCGCACGGTTATTAACCATATGCCTCGGGCGAGAGCCAACTTCGTTGTTTTATTACGATGCTGCCTCAACTGCTGCACGTGATATCCTGGCCGCAGTCTATGATGGACCGGTGGATATTCAAAATTACACTGAAATGGCAGTAATTTTGGAGAAAATGCCCTCTTTGACTGATGGCGATGCCCGCCTACAACCGGTTCAGGTCAGTGCCGGGGATTTGATCGTTGATGGTTCTGGAAACCCTGTCAATCTTGAGGCAGGTGTGATGTACCGTCCGAGTGGTTGCACTGAGATTTCCTGTACACAAAGCTATTCAGGTGATCAACCCGTCACAATGGATCAATTAGTCTTGAACTTTAAGTTATTGCCTGGGATCAAGTGGTCTGACGGCACCCCATTAACCTCCGCCGACTCAGTCTACTCCTATGAGATTGCGCGCGGTCTCTACCCATCTGCGCAAGCCGAGCTGGTCATCCGCACCCAGTCTTATCAGGCAAAGGATGATTATTCAGTGGAGTGGATGGGCATACCTGGCTACCAGGATGGAATTTATCGTAACAAATTCTACACACCCCTTCCCCAACACGCCTGGCATACTTATTCAATCGAAGAGCTGCGTACATCCGATGCGTCTGCACGCAAGCCCCTTGGCTGGGGCGCATACGTCATCGATCAATGGGTTCCGGGAGACCATATCTCCCTGCATAAAAATCCACTATATTTCCGAGCCGGAGAAAATTTGCCCCGCTTTGATAATCTGGTTTACCGGTTCGTAGGTTCCACGGATGAAGCTCTGGATGCCCTCCAGGCAGGCGAGTGCGATTTGATCGACCAGACGGCGATCTTTGAGCTCCAAAACCCTCGATTGTCTGAATTGCTTCAGTCCAAACAGGCGCTAGTCTTCTATCAGACCGATGCCGGTTGGGAGCAGATCACTTTTGGCGTCAAGTCCATCGATAGCCAACGGGTCAATTTTTTTGATGTTAAGGAAGTGCGCCAGGCTGTAGCCATGTGCATCGACCGGAAAGCATTAGTGGCTGACCAGACCACGAATACCCAGCTGCTGCTGGATTCCTATGTGCCACCGTCCCATCCTCTATATAATTCGCAAGTCCAGCACTACGATTTGGACCTACAAAAAGCAGCCGCCCTGCTCGACTCGGTGGGTTGGCAGGATGCCGATAATGACCCCACAACGCCGCGTACCGCCCTGGGCGTGGCGGGAGTACCGGATGGCACTGCTTTCGAGGTTGAGTATCTCGTTTCCTCAGATGCCAGACCGCAAGCTGATGCCCTTGCCATCCAGAAAATGCTGGGTGAATGTGGAATCAGTACCAAGATTGTCACCAAGCAACCGCAGGACTTCCTGGCTCCCGGACCGGATGGTCCTGTCTTTGGACGTGCATTCGACCTGGCGCAGTTCGCCTGGGCGGGTTCATTTGAGCCAGCCTGCAATTTGTATCTGACCAGTGAGATCACTGGCCCATATCCTGATTTCCCCAAGGGTTGGGGCGGTATGAACGCCAGCGGGTATTCCAACCCGCAATTTGATGCCGCCTGTGATAATGCTCTCTTCTCGTTAACTGATGCTCCTCAGCATCGAACTGAGCATCTACAGGCACAGGAGATTTTTTCATCTGACCTGCCGGCGCTGCCATTATATTCCCATTACAATGTGTCAGTTGCCCGGCCAGACTTATGCAATTACACGTCAGCGTCAGCAGTCGACACTCCCTTATGGTTCCTGGAGCTGCTGGATTACGGGAGTGGCTGTTCTTAATGATACTTGACCGAATAGCTTTTTACAGGTATATTTTGTTGACGTCTGGAGTGTTTTTTATGTTAGCTGAATATATGAAAGGAGGTGAGTACCCGGTACTCAACGCATTTAACTATAAGTTACCTGTAAGAATCCAAAAAAACCATATTAACTATTTGTTCGGAGGAGAATTATGTTAAAGAAATTGTTTACGGTTGTAAGCCTGCTGATAGCCTTCAGCATGGTCCTGGCAGCCTGCACACCGGCTACAACGGTTGTCAAGGAAACCTCGGTCGTTCAGCAGACGTCTGTTGTCAAGGAAACCTCGGTCGTTCAACAAACGTCAATTGTCAAGGAGACTCAGATTGTTGAGGTCACACCGACTCCTGCACCAACCACCCGCCACGGCGGCTGGCTGGATCAGATGGTCTGGTCGGTGGTGAGCAGCGATTCTGCGATCACCCAGATCAAGGCTGGCGCGATTGATGCATTTGCGTATGCCCTGAGCTCAAAGGATCTTCCCGCTATACAGGACGCCGGTCTAAACTATGCCCAAGTACTCGGCACATATTACGACATCATGTACAACCCGGCCGTGTGCAAGGATACCGCGGTGCTCAACCCCTTCTCGGATCGCAAGATTCGCGAAGCCACCAATATGCTGTATGATCGCGATTACATTAACCAGGAAATCTATACCGGCGGTGGTCTTCCGAAGTTCTTCGCCATCATGACCAACGGCCCCGATTACGCTGACCTGGCTGATGTTGCCCGCGGCCTCGAGTCCAAGTATGCGTTTAACCTCGACAAAGCCAAAGCCGCCATTACAACTGAAATGAATGGCCTAGGCGCGACCCTTGGCGCAGACGGCAAATGGCAATTTTCAGGTAAGCCAGTCACCATACCCTTCCTAATCCGCAGCGATGGCGATGGTACCCGCAAGCCCATGGGCGATTATGTTTCCACTCAGCTCGAAGCTGTAGGTTTCACCGTGGACCGCCAGTACAAGAAGTCATCCGAAGCTGGCCCGGTCTGGCAAAAGTCTGATCCGACCGAATGCCAGTGGGGCATGTACACCGCAGGTTGGATTTCTCCCGGTATCGAACGCGATGGCAAGGGCGATTTCCAGCAGATGTACCTGAATACCAGCTCCCAGGGCATTCAGCCGTTCCTGTCCAATGTAGCCGACCCAGCCTTCCAGAAAGTGGGCGATGATCTGGCCAATGGTAAATTTAGCACCGCTGATGAACGCCGCCAGATGATGGTTCAAGCCATGGAGCTCGGCTTACAGGACTCACTCCAGGTTTTCATTGTCGATACCAGGAGTTACGCCCCTTACGCCACCAACGTGCAGGTGTCTGCCAACATGGCGGGTGGTATTGAAACCGCCCCGATTGCTTTCTATACGCTGCGCTTTGCTGGAGTGGAGGGTGGAAATTTGAAGTGGGGTGAAAACGACCTGTTCACCGAGCCGTACAACCCGGTTTACGGGAGCAACTGGGCCTGGGACCAGGGTGCACTTCAAGCCATTGATGGTGCGCCTTTCATGGCTGACCCATTCACAGGTCTCTACTGGCCGCTGCGCGCCGAAAAGGCCGATGTAACCGTGCAGACTGGCTTGCCGGTCTTCAAATCACTCGACTGGGTCACGCTGAACACTGCTGACACGATCCCCGTCCCCGCGGATGCCTGGGTTGACTGGGATGCCAAGACCCAGAAGTTCCTCACCGCAAGCGAAGCCTTTACCCAGACCGTGAACGCCAAGGTGAAGGCCGTCATTACCTTCCCGGCCGACATGTTCGACACCGTCACCTGGCACGATGGCAGCAAGCTCTCGGTGGCAGACTTTGTCATGGCCATGATCCTGGCCTTCGACCGCGCCAAGACGGACAGCGCCATCTATGATGAGCAAGCTGTTCCGAACTTTGACTCCTTCATAACGGCCTTTAAAGGCGTTAAGATTACTTCAACGAGTCCGTTGGTGATCGAAGTCTACACCGATAACTATTACTCGGATGCTGAGCTCGATGCCTGGGTCTATCTCTCCTTCGCCTGGCCGAACTACGGCTTCGGTGAGGCTTCCTGGGAAGCCATCGCAGTTGCCAATATGGCCGAAGCAGCTGGTGAAGCAGCCTATTCACCCGATAAGTCGGTAGCCAAGAACGTCGAGCAGACCAGTTTCGTCGGTGGCCCAACTCTGGACATCCTGGCCAAATACCTGGACGAGGCCATTGCAGCGAATACCATCCCGTATTCCCCGACTATGAATACCTATATCACGGCCGACGAAGCGACGACTCGCTACGCCAACCTGAAAGCCTGGTATACGGCGCATGGCAACTTCCAGCTTGGCACTGGTCCTTACTATCTGGATCATGCTTACCTGGTTGAGAAATCCCTGGTCCTGAAGAACTATACCGCCTACCCAGACCTGGCGAATCGCTGGGCTTCATTCACCGAACCCAAGATCGCCGTGGTTGACATCACCGGCCCTGCCGGTCAGGTGAAGATCGGTGACCAGGCAACCTTCGATATCGCTGTGTCCTTCAAAGGAGCCCCTTACCCTCAAGCCGAAATCAAGTCGGTGAAGTACCTGCTCTATGATGCTACAGGTGCCGTCGTGAAGACCGGAGATGCTACGTTTGTATCGGATGGTGCATATCAAGTCATCCTGACAGCTGATGATACCAAGCTGCTGTCAGCCGGTTCCAACAAATTCGAGGTCGCTGTTGTATCGACTTTGGTGGCTATACCTACTTTCGCATCGGTACAGTTCGTCACCACGCCATAAGCTGTAACATAGCGTGTAAAAATAGGGGCAAGGCTCAACCTTGCCCCTATTTATCAAAGTTTGCGAGGAAAATATGGAAGTAGAAGCCCAATCCGGTTCTCAAGCTGTCAAAAAGGCCGCCGCAACGAGCACATTCATCCGCGTTACGAGGTACATGGTCGTGAGAGTATTGGTGCTTTTTATCACCGTAATCATCGCCATCTTTCTGACCATCATGATCGCTAATATGGGCGGAAAAGTAGATACGATGATGAGGGCCGATATCGAATTTTCCAGAACTCAGCAGGTAAACGCCAATCCCGTCAACCGCGCTATGAGCACTGATGAGAAAAAGAAACTGGCGGAACAATTAATCGCCTTGGATATCAAACGGTATGGCCTTGACCAGCCGCTGGTGGTTCGCGATTTCAAATACCTCACCAATGCATTAACCCTGAACCTGGGCCACGCCCAGAATATGGTCAGTGATACCGGATCACGAACGGTGCGCCTCATTCTTCTGGAGCGTTTGCCCGCTACCCTCTTGCTGATGGGCACAGCAGAGCTCGCTCTCTTCTTTGCCAGCCTGTTTTTAGCACTATCCCTTTCCCGGCGCTATGGCAGCATTTGGGATAAGTTAGTCATCGCCTTCACCCCTACCTCGGCTGCGCCGGCCTGGTTCTACGGTATCTTTTTTATCTTAATCTTTGCGGCAGTATTAAAGATTTTTCCGTTTGGAGGTCTGGTCTCATCGCCACCTCCGGATAATAAATTGGAGTACATGCTCAGTGTACTGCATCATCTCTTCCTGCCTGCTTTTGCATTATTTTTTAGTGGTCTTTTCATAGGTATTTACAGCTGGCGCACATTCTTTCTGATCTACTCCAGTGAGGATTATGTGGATATGGCCAAGGCTAAAGGACTGAATTCACGCGATCTTGAACGGCGCTACATATTGCGTCCAACCCTGCCGAATATCATCACCAACTTTGCCCTTACCCTGATCGCTGTTTGGGGAGGGGCGATTGTGACGGAAACGATTTTTATCTGGCCAGGCCTCGGCCGAATGTTTTATACGGCCATTGGGCTCTATGACATCCCCGTTATCGTTGGCGACACCATCATCTATGCCTATTTGCTGGCGATCACGGTTTTTTTGCTTGATTTAGTCTATGCCCTGGTAGATCCGAGGGTCAAAATCGGTGGTGTGAATCAATCATGAACGCGTTAAAAAATTTCTTTCACGAAATCCGGCGCTATCCTTCTGCCATTGCCGGCCTGGTGCTCATTGGGCTATTGGTAGCGATATCAATATATGCCATCATCACTATCCCCTATAGTAAAGCGATTGCTCTATGGCGCGGTGGCGAAGAAGTCTGGTATGCGAATCCGAAATTCGCTCCGCCTGCCTGGATCAATTTTTTCAGGCGGGATAAATTACCTGAATCATTTCATGTGGGCAGCGCCGATGGCGGGATGACCAAGGTAGTTACCCCGCTCGACGCAAACACGTCAGCCATTGACATCTCGTATGAGTTCGATTATCAAGCGGATAGTTATCCACAAGAATTAATGGTGTACTTTACGGCTGTCTATACCGAAAAACAACCGTTTGCATCGATCTCCTTCTTGACACCCGATGGACGAAACATCCGGATTGTCGACACCGGCATTGACCCTAAACAAAACATCCGTTTTTCCCAACAGGATAAGCTGGTCAAGAAATATGGTGGGCAGCAGTATGTGATGCAGGGGCTGTTCTCAGACCCGAACGTCAAACCCCCCGTTCCTTTAAAAGGCATATATAAGGTAGTAATCAACGGCACGACCTTTGAAGCCGGGTCGAACCTTGATGCGGAATTCGTCCTGCATGGACAGGTGTATGGCCTGGCTGGAACGGATATGGCCCGCCGTGACCTGATGGTTGCCCTGCTGTGGGGGACACCGATCGCCCTGGCCTTCGGGTTGGTTGCCTCGCTCGGTACCTTGCTCTTAACCATGATCATTGCTGCCGTCGGCACCTGGTATTCTGGTTGGGTGGATGGATTAATTCAGCGTATCACCGAAGTCAATATGGTATTACCTTTTTTGCCGATCCTGATCATGATTGGCACATTTTTCAACCGTAGCATCTGGTTAATCCTGGGTGCTACGATTCTCTTAAGCATTTTCACCGGGCAGATCAAAGCCTACCGGTCTATCTTTTTACAAGTGCGCGAGTCGATGTACATCGAGGCGGCACGGGCCTATGGCGCCAGCGACGTCCGCATTATCTTCCAATACCTTATTCCCCGCATGATCCCATTATTAATCCCGGGACTGGTATCGGCTGTGCCCGCCTTCGTATTCCTGGAGGCCACGCTGGCAGTGCTGGGGTTGGGTGACCCGACTCTGCCTACCTGGGGTAAGGTGATCAACGATGCAGAATCCAACGGAGCCTTGTACAAGGGTTATTACTACTGGATTTTGGAACCAGCCGTGTTATTGATGATCACCGGACTGGGCTTTGCCATGCTGGGCTTCGCTCTCGATCGTATCTTCAACCCGAGACTGAGGGAGATGTAGTAATAGCTGTGAATACATGGCTATTGAGAGGGAACCATGTACCTGGCTTCTGCTCGGGTACTGCTGATGCTCAGATTGTAAATAGAATGAGCTTCTATTTAGATGACAACACATCCTCGGCTTTCATTACACTGTTGGATGTTGGCGTGTATTTTTGTTTTTGATCGTCAGGTTGATGTTTGGCGGTTAGGTTACTCTTTGGATTTGATCGATAACCAATGGTTACGAGGTATGTAAACGAATGGCAGATACGGAACTTTTACGCATAGAAAATTTAAAGCTTCACTTCCGCACCACACAAGGAATTGTGCAAGCTGTCGATGGCGTGGATTTTAACCTGACTTACAATCGGGCAGTAGTGGTTGTCGGTGAATCTGGTTGTGGGAAAACCTCCCTGGCTAAGGCAATTCTCCGACTTTTACCTCGTAATGTGGCCGAGTATTCAGGTCATGTGTTTCTGGATGGCACCGATGTTATGGCTTATGACGATGAAGAATTCCGCCAGAATGTGCGCTGGATCAAGATGTCACTCGTACCCCAGGCTGCCATGAATGCCTTAAATCCGGTCATCCGGGTGGGTGACCAGGTGGCAGAACCAGCCATGATCCATCTCAATGCCAAACCGGAAGAAGCCATGGCTATGGCGCGAAAAATGTTTCAGAACGTGGGCGTCCCGGCTGATTTTCTTTCTCGATATCCTTTCGAGCTCAGTGGTGGTATGCGTCAGAGATCAGCCATCGCCATGGCGCTGGTGACTTCACCCATCCTGATCGTCCTTGATGAACCCACCTCCGCTCTGGATTTGCTAACCCAGGCTAATATCATGAACGTGCTCAAGCGCATCAAGCATGAATTTGAGACGAGTTATATCCTGATCACCCACGACATTGCGACTTCCAGTGAGCTGGCTGATGATGTTGCCGTGATGTATGCCGGTCAGATCGTTGAGGTCGGTGATACCCCGCGCTTCTTTCCTGCGCCGCTCCATCCATATTCCCGCAAGCTGATGAATAGTGTACCCCGATTGCATGGTGATAAGGAACCCGAGTTCATTATTGGTCAACCTCCCAGCTTGATCAACCCTCCCACAGGCTGCCGTTTTGCTGCACGCTGCCCCGATCGATTTGAGAAATGCAGTGACGAACCCCCCACCTACACCATAGAAGGCCGCCGGGTAAAATGCTGGTTATACGCGTAACACAGGATAAGTGACTGTATGATAGAAAGCAAACCAGTAACAACAATTGTGGAAACAGGCAGCATTCCTGAAACAGATGGAGCACTATTATCCATTCAAGACTTAAAAGTGTGGTTCGAGCTCCGTCGTTTCGGGTTTGGGCACGCCGGCGATGTTCATGCCGTGGATGGTGTCACGTTTGATGTCAAGCATGGTGAAGCCATTGCGGTGGTTGGCGAGAGTGGCTGCGGAAAATCCAGTCTGATGAAGACCATTTTGGGGTTATATAAGCCAACCCAAGGGCGGGTGAGATTCGAAAGCCAAGATTTGAGTAAGATGGAACCAAAGATTTTGAAATGGTATCGTACCCAGGTGGGTTATGTGCAGCAGGACCCCTATGGTGCTCTGCCTCCATTCATGTCCGTCCAACGGATTCTATCCGAGCCGCTCATCATTGGCGGGGTCAAGAGTAAAGAAGAAATAAATAACAGGATCAACAAAGTGATGACAGAGGTCAAAATGACCCCTGTCAGTGACTTCCTGACCAAGTTTCCTCACATGCTCAGTGGAGGTCAACAGCAGCGGATGGTCATTGCCCGTGCCATGATCATGTCGCCTAAACTGCTGGTGGCTGATGAGCCAGTCTCAATGCTGGATGCATCAGTTCGCGTGGAGATTTTAAAGCTTCTGCGTGGCTTGCAAGAAACCTATCACCTGTCAGTCATTTATATCACTCATGACCTGTCAACCGTACGCTATTTCTCGGAGAGGGTCTTCGTCATGTACGCTGGCAATCTCATTGAAAAGGCAAGGATTCTGGATTTATTGCGTAACCCGCTTCACCCTTATACCAACGCTTTACTGGCAGGCACTTCCGAACCGGATGCCAAAAACGCAACTACCTACAAAGAAGTGCCACCCGGAGAACCCCCCAGCCTGGTCAACCCTCCTGCTGGATGCAGGTTCCACCCCCGCTGTTCTAAGATCATCAAGGGTTTGTGTGATGTGGAGGTGCCTCCAGATTATAATATCGAGCCCGAACACACCGTATTATGCTGGCTTTATAAATGAAAACCGTACGTGGTGAATATCTGCTTCTGATCGGCTTTTTGATGCTCTTGCTTGGAATCATCCTGCCTTTCTTGATGGTTACGAAGGTTATTGAGTCGACTTTCTTCTTGAACTTTTTCTCGTACTTTATTCAAGTGGGCGGATTATTCCTGGGTATTGTGGGCGTTGCTTACATGGTGAGCTACCGCAAGCACAAAACCGGAGGAATCCAGTCTCCCCCGGATATACCCCCCAACAATCATCACGATTGGTAAGCATTGCTCTCTTTGCTACACTACTTTCATAATATTTTGTGCAAAAAGTATAAGCAATCGAGGCCCGTCTTCAATTTACTATATGGAGAAGACGGGCCAGTAAATTAATCATGAATCTATATTAGAATAGAAGTACCCCTGGCTATTGATCCTGAGGCTAGAAACCAACGATGCGTGATGCACGCGGCCATGCGCCAATCATGATGGAGATTGTCCTTTGCTGAACGTCACCGTTCCCCCCCTGCTCGAAGTACGTAACCTGAAGACCTATTTTTTCACCGAGGATGGTGTAGTTAAAGCCGTGGACGGGGTGGACCTGACCGTCGGGCGGGGTGAAGTGCTGGGACTGGTGGGCGAATCAGGCTGCGGAAAAAGTGTCACCTCACTTTCTATCATGCGTCTGATCGGCATTCCCGGCAAGGTGATGCACGGCGAGATATTGTTCGATGGCCGCAATCTGCTCGAGCTTTCTGAAGCCGACATGGTGCATATGCGCGGCAACCGCATCTCAATGATCTTTCAGCAGCCCCAGT
>JBGOYO010000021.1:0-14807 GCA_041479715.1 Anaerolineae bacterium | reverse complement strand
TGGAGGGTAATACCACTACTAATATAGCACCTTTTGTGATTGGTTTCGTCACCAAGAGCGTACTATTGTATTGTGTACTCCCGATTGTAATTCTCATCGCAATTATGATTGGATTGGGCGCCTGGTTAGGCAGACAGTCCAAAAAGAGATTCGAAGTTGTGCAGGCACCTGTTAAACCAGCGGGTGAAGATGCCCAAGCGAAACTTCAAAGTCTCAAGAAAATGTTGGATGAGGGTTTGATCACGCAAACGGATTATGAGGCGAAGAAGGCAGAGATCCTTTCTAAGATGTAAAAACAAGTCAGGATAGAACCCAAAGGGTTTTGTGAAAAACATATAATCGGGAGCGCGAAAAAATCAAACCCCCTCCCGCCTCCCCCATCCCGAAAACAATATTCGGGATAGGGGAGGAGTAAAAAAAAGACGCCCCAACAGGGCGTCTCTACAGAAGAGTCACGATTATGATGATGGGATACAACTAAATCCAGCCGCGTAACTCCATGGCTTTGACCACGCGAGCGATAGCGACCATGTAGGCCGCATCGCGCATGTAAACCTTTTCCTTCTCTGACATCTCGAGCACCGAATGGAAAGCCTGGGTCATCTTAATATCGAGCTTCTCCAGTACCTCTTCCTTGGTCCAGTAGAAGTTCATATCGTTCTGGACGCCTTCAAAGTAGGAGCAGGTGACTCCACCGGCGTTGCACAGGAAGTCGGGGATGTTGAAGATCTTGTTGGCCTTGATGACTTCGTCGGCTTCGGGGGTGGTGGGACCATTGGCGCCTTCGGCGATGACGCGTACCCGGCTGTGGATCTTCTTGATCGTCTCGCCGGTGACCTGCCCTTCTAATGCGGCTGGGATGAGCACATCAGCTTCCTTACCGATCCAGGCGTCGCCTTCCTCGAGCACATAGCCGGCTTCATGAGCTTTGGCTTTGTCGATTGTGCCATACTGGTCGGTGATGGACTGCAGGTACCTGGGATCGATACCTTTGGGATGGCTGAAGGTGTAGGAACATTTGTCCTCCCGGTCCCAACAGGAGACGCAAGCCACCTTACCGCCCAAGTGATCGATGAAAGCGATGGCAGCATATTGGGAGACATTGCCGAAGCCCTGGATAGCAGCCACCGATTTGGTGGGATCTATCTTGAGGTACTTCATGGCCTCACGCACGGTATAAATGACACCGAAACCGGTAGCTTCAGTGCGGCCCAAAGAACCACCGCCGCCAAGGGGCTTACCGGTGATCACACCAGGAGTAAATTGACCGACCATCTTGGAGTACTCATCCATCATCCAGCCCATCATCTGAGGCGTGGTGCCCACGTCGGGTGCAGGTACATCCTGGCGAGGGCCGATATTGCGCCACATCTGGTCCACCCAGCCGCGGCACAGTTTTTCCTTCTCGAATACCGAAAGGGTCGCTGGGTCAACTGGCACGCCGCCTTTACCACCCCCCAAGGGGATATCAGCGACGGAGCACTTCCAGGTCATCCACATGGCCAAGGCACGCACTGTGTCGAGGGTCTCGGCGGGGTGGAAACGGATGCCACCTTTATTGGGGCCGCGCACATCGTTGTGCTGGACGCGGTAACCCGTGAAAACCCGCAAGGACCCATCGTCCATATGAACCGGGATGGTGAACTTGAACTCGCGGGCAGGCCAGCGAAGGAGCTCGGATACCTGCGGGTCGAGATTGAGCTGCTTGGCAACGCCATCAAACTGGCGCTGTGCCATCTGGAAAGCATTGATCTGTTCGGTCATAATCTACTCCTGTTGGTTTTTATAATTTTTATTGTTCAGCAGGTGCCGTGGGGCAGCGCCCGCAATTTTAGTCGGTGAGCCGGTGCGAGCCGGCTAGATAAAGATTTTTCCTGCAAATGGTTACCGCACCAGTGGTGCGCTTTAAGATTAATCAATGTCTGACAAGTCGTCAAGTGACGAATGCCACACCTTTCGAGTGCCGGATGGTGATGTTTGATGATAACAGAAATAGGTTTTAACTACACACGCCTCGCCCGTTCGCGGAGAAGGGGTTGGGAGAGGCGGTGTGCGGAGATACTAATGAATAACAGATCATCCATGGCGATGCATGAAGTTTTCCATTCGCCTCAGGGCTTCTTCGATTTTCTCATAGGAGGTGGCGTACGAGCAGCGCACATATCCCTCGCCGCCGGCGCCAAAGGAATTGCCAGGGACTACGGCTACACGCTCCTCCTCAAGGAGCTTTTGAGCGAAGGTCTCATCGTCCATGCCGGTGATAGCCACGTTGGGGAAAGCATAGAAGGCGCCGTGCGGCTCGAAGGTGGGCAAACCAAGATGGTTCAAACCGCCGACAATCAGCTTGCGCCTGCGGTCGTACTCTTCACGCATCTGGGCGACAAAACCAGACCCGTTCTGGATGGCTTCGAGGGCGGCCAGTTGTGACATGGTGGGAGCAGACATGATGGTGTATTGGTGGATGCGTACCAGCCCTTGGATAATCTCCGCCGGGCCACAGGCGAAGCCTGCCCGCCAGCCGGTCATGGCGTAGTTCTTGGAGAACCCGCCGAGCAGGATGGTGCGAGGCTGCATGCCGGGCAGCGAGGGGAAGCAGACATGCTGGATGCCGTACACCAGCTGGTCGTAGAGCTCGTCCGAGATGACGATCAGGTCATGCTCGGTAGAGATGCGGGCAATCTCTAAGAGGACTTCCCGTGAGTAGACTGCACCGGTGGGGTTGTTGGGATAACCAAGCAGGATAGCCTTGGTGCGTGGGGTGATGGCGGCTTCCACGCGTTCAGGCTTGACCTGGAAACCATCTTCGACGAAGGTGGGGATTTCCACCGGGACGCCCCCGGCGAGGATCACCTCCGCCTGGTAGGAGACGAAACATGGCGTGGGGATGATGACCTCCTCACCTGGGTTGAGCAGGGCAGTCATGGTGAGGTAGAGGGCTTCAGAAACCCCGACCGTGATGATGGCCTCGGTCTTGGGGTCATATTCAACTCCGTATGTCTTATATATGTGTTCCGTGATCGCCTGGCGCAGCTCGAACAGCCCGGCATTGGAGGTGTAATGGGTCTCACCGGCGTGCAGAGCCTTGATGCCGGCTTCGATGATGGGCTTAGGGGTGACGAAATCGGGCTCGCCGATGCCCAGCGAAATGACATCTTTCATGGTGGCGACGATATCGAAGAATTTGCGGATTCCGGATGGCTTCAGTCCGACGACATGGCGGGCCAGATAGCTATGATTCATGCTCGCTCCTCAGATTAAAGTGGTTGAACAGACCATTCGTCTGTGGTGGTGTCATAATCCAGCTTGAATATACCAGAGCCGTCAGTCTGCACCTGGTAAGATAAGCCTGCAGGAGTGCGATATTGCACCAATACCTCAGTAACATCCAGGCGTTGATCCCGCCAGTAAAAGGCAAGTGGTCGCCCTGTGTAGTTATGGTCAGAGCGGCATTCAACCCGTGCAGAGGCCATCACAGGCTCAACTCGGTTTGATCGCCGACGTTCAAGATGCCGGCCTGGCCGTGGATTTTAACATCCCTGCCGATAAGCGAATGCTCCAAGATCGCATTGGACACTTCGGTAGAGTCGTCGATGATGCTGTCGCGGATAATGCAGTTATCAAGCTTGCAATTGGCACCGATAACTGTATGCGGACCAATGATAGAATTCTCTACCGAGGCAGTGGGATGGATGAATACGGGAGAGAGGATCAATATATTCTTGTAGTCATCGGCATCAGCCAGCGTGGCATGACCATGATCAAGCAAGTAGCGGTTGGTCTTTAAAACGGCGTCGGTGGTGCCGGCATCCAGCCAGGTCTCCACGTGGTGCACGCTCATCTTTAAGCCTTGCTCGAGCATAATATTGACGGCATCTGCCAGGAAGAATTCACCTTTGAGGGCAATATTCCGCAGCATCTGCTCATCGATGGCATTGAGTAGGTCGGCCGAGGATTTAAAGTAGTAGCAACCGACCAGCGCCAGGTTATTGTCCACCTCCGGCGGTTTTTCGACCAGGTGAGCCACCCAGCCATCAGGCCCGAGGCTGGCGACGCCGAAGCGTCGCGGGTCAGGCACTGCCTTCACCCAGGTGAGCGCTTCTGCGGTTTCGGTGGGAAGGAAGGAAAAATCGGTCTCGATCAGGGTATCGGAATAGATCACCAGCATCGGACCGTCCAAATACTCCTTTGCCAGGGAGATAGCATGGGATTGACCGCGCATTTCGAGCTGCTGCACGAATGTGACATGGAGATCGGGATGGGCATTCTGCATGTAGGCTTCAATTTTTTCGCCCAGGTAACCCACGATGAAGATAAACTCTTTGTTTAATATATCGGGGAGGCTGGCGAATATATCCAGGATATGGTCGATCACCATTTTGTCCGCCAAGCGGATGAGGGGTTTGGGACGGCTCCAGGTTTGTGGTCGTAAACGGGTGCCATACCCCGCCATGGGGATGACGATTTTCATACTTGAGCTAACCAATGATTTCCCTCCGCTGGTGAAGTTTGTGACGAAGCCGGATCACGGAGCTTATTATACCTTAGGAGACTATGACACATTCGACCTCGAAGAGTTTTTCAAAAGCGCTCACAACCGCATTGATAACCCGCCCCATGAGAGGCGGGTTAGGAAGCAGGCAGGCAAGGCTGGTGACAGAATGCCCTGCAAGCCCGCAGGCAATGATGCCGTCCCAATAAGTCATATCGGGAGCTATATTCAAGGCGAAACCGTGGCGGGTGATGCCGTGCGAATCCACCTTCACGCCGATGGCGGCGATCTTGGCACCGTCGACCCACACCCCGGTGAGGTTTTTGAGCGTTTCAGCCTGCACACCGAAATCGCTGAGTGCACGGATAAGAACCTGTTCCAACTTGCGCAGGTAACCAGTGTAATCCACCTGGGGAAAATGGGTAGAGCCTGCTTGTACCGGCGTCACCAGGTCATTTATCCGTAATGGGATGAGTGGATAGCCGATGAGCTGACCGGGCCCATGATATGTCACGTCACCACCCCGATCCACCCAATACACCTCTATGCCGCGCTTCTTGAGCTCAGGTTCGTTCCAGAGTAAATTTGCTGATTGACCCCTGCGGCCGAAGGTGTAGGTGTGGGGGTGTTCCAGTAGAAGCAGGGTGTGAGGGATTTCACCAGCAGCGATCTTCCCGGCAAGCTCAGCCTGCAAATCCCAAGCTTGCTGGTAGGGGACCAAACCCAGACAGCGAACGTGACATACCTGCATACGGCTAGTATAACATCCGGGGATATCCCCTCAGCTGAGAGGAAAGGAAAATGAAACAACCGCTGACTGGCCTACGACGGAACAACCTGGTTCGCAGGATTGTGACTTTCAGCAACTATGAGGCGCGTTCTATTAACTTTTCATCTGTAAAAATCATTTGATTCGAGTTCCATCGAGCCACCTCTTGACCACTGACCCGCCACTGATTATTTCCAATCCTTTTGTCGGGATGGTCTTGAATATAAAGGACAAATATGATAAAATATATCAACAAATGAATCAATTTTTGCGTATACAGGGTGGTGATTAACGCATGGATTCCTTTTATGGGGGTTATTTAATAGTTCTTACCATGATAACTGCCAAAGGAATCTCAACAAACTGTTCAATTGATTGGATTTACTGATAACTGACCTGCGGTAAGGTTATCACACCGTTAGGGTCTCATATTTTTGCTAAAAGAATTAGGAGTATCTCGATGGATAAAAAAGATCAAGCAACACTGACTGGCGTCAGCCAGGCAACCAATTCCACAACCTATCAGCGCCCCAAGCGGGACATTAATATGGTTCGAACAACACTCATCGTAGGCATGCTGGTTATTGCCGTAGTGCTCTCCGCATGTAGCTCCTCGGCCGGCACCAACAGCCCGACATCAACTCCACCAAGTGTGAGCGTGCCACAGCATAACGCAGCGCCACCCCCGGTAAATACCCTACTGCCTACGAGCGTACCACAGAATACAGCGACGCCAACCCAGGCACTTATTCCAACGGCTACCAGCGTGCCACAGCAAGCGACGGTAAATACCGCGCTTGATCCATGTAACCTGATCAACAGCCAGGAAGCATCAACGCTTACCGGGACCTCATTCGGGAACGGCAAGGAAGGAACCACCCCTGAGGGCATGAGAATGTGCACCTATGCTTCCCAAACCAAGAGCGTGTTTACGGTAGATGTTATTCAGGCACCAGACGAGGCCACAGCGCAGGCGTATAAGGCGCAGTTCCTGGCGGATCTTCAGGCGCAACTACAGCAATTGACGAATGAGGGACTAAACGTCACCGAGCTGCCCAACTTCGCCGATGGAGCTGTATTTGCCGATGCGAGTGTCAATGTCGGGGCGATCACCATGAACGGAAGTGCATTTGGCGTTCTGAAGGGTACGATCTTCTTTGGTTTCAGTGATATTGATGAGAGCGGCGCCGCAACACCTAATAGCGCGGCGATGCAGTCAGAGGCGACGACTGTTCTCGGAAAGTTGCCATGAGGGCTGTAATAGCAAGATAAGCATGCTCAACAACCAACGACCTGAATCACCAAGGCGATATGGCCAATAAGCATCATATCCAAGCCCTGCTAAATTAAATAAGGGCTGGCTCCAAGAAGCCAGCCCTTATAAAATCCCCACACTGCCATGAATTTGGTTGTTTATTTCGTAGCAACGCGTATAAATGGTTATTTATTTGCTGCGAACTTTGCCTTCGATCATCTTCTCATCGCCGACCTTGATGGCAATGCGCTTCGGTTTGACTTCCTCGGCCTTAGGCAGGCGTAGATTAAGAACGCCGTTCTGGTATGAAGCTTCGATGGCGTCGCCCCTTATCTTCGTCGGCAGGCTGATGCTGCGGGTGAAGGAGCCGTAGCGGCGCTCGCGCAGGTGATACTTGTTTTCCTTGACTTCATTATCCGATTTAACCTCACCTTTGATGGTCAGGGTGTCATCGACATAGGAAACATCGAGGTCTTCCGGATTAATGCCGGGGACGGAGGCTTTGACGATGAAATCATCCTTGTTCTCAACTACATCCACGGCTAAACCCCACTGCATTGGCTGCCATTCATGATCCGCATTGGCATTATCAAACAGACGATCAACGGTGCGGCGAAGGTTCAACATTTCCTGGAAGGGATCCCAACGAGTTAACATAGTAATTGCCTCCTTATTTATTGATTAGGTAAGATATTTAATTTCCTATAAGTGACCATACTATAGTGTAAAATTGTTAAAATCGAATATATAAAATATCTGAGAAATGTAAGAAACCATCCTATCCCTGTGCATGCCAACAACGTGATACTTCTGAACCTGATGGATGGTCATAAACCATACTGGCAATGTGATGCACCAGCAGACAAAATGTGATGACAGATAAACGAGGACTGGTCGTGATCCTGGTTATCGCCACAGTGGTCATATTTGTCGGATTAGTGTGGGCGATCGCTACTTACCTGCCATTGAATTTGGCAGCCGCTCCAAGCCCCACTTCTACCGTGGATACCCCGCGAGTGGCGGTGAATTGTGCATCGCCAATTGCTTTTTGGAAGCAGCACCCAGAGTTATTCCCGGCCCAGGTGGTCATCGGGGGGCAGGTATACAAAGCGGGGGAGCTCAGCAAAATCTTTTCAGGTCAAAACGATGATTTACCGGCGAAATTACAGACCCAGCTAACTGCAGCATACCTGAACATTCTGTCTGGTGCAGACCAGAGCTACATCGAGTCGACCATTTTTGAAGCTTATACATGGCTGGTGCAGCACCCGGCAGGGAGCCAGTTGACCGACAGCGAGCAGATAGAGGGGACGCGGCTATTCAACCTATTGGAGGCATATAACCTGGGATTAACTGGCGTCAAGCCGTGTGAAATCGCAGGATTAATATTGACGGAAGCGGGAACGGCTACTGAGACAGAAACAGTCACAATAAGTGTGACACCCAGCGAGACGCTAACCAGCACCCCGAGCGAGACCCCCACAGCGACGGAATTCCCCACTGAGTTGTTCTACACCGTAGGTCCCCCCACCCGAACGCCGAGCCCGAAACCTGGAGCCACACAGCTACCACAATTGACGCCCACAAATACCACTTCACCTACAGCGTCATATACGCCACAACCGACTGCCACTGCAGAAGTGCCAAGTGCCACAGATACGCCGGTTCCAACCGGTACATCGACAGTAGCACCCACTACGCCACCAACAGAGGCACCAAGCCCAACTCTACCAACTGCACTTGCCCCGTAATCTGCCTGGAGTACAGTGTATTTGTAATCAAGACGGGCGTGATCCTACACATAAGATAGTGTTAAACAAATTGAGTCATGAAATCTCTAAATCAGGTTAGTTGTGTAGGTTTAAGCGGAGGGAGTGATTGCACTGTAAAAAGCAGCTGCCTGATCTGAGTGCACTTTAACCTGCAAAAAGAAATAGCTTATAATCTAAGCAGAGTGAGGTGAGTGTTATGAAGAAAATCATACGCCTGGTCATTCCGCTTGGTTTGTTGGCAGTATTATTCCTGGTTATTATCTCATTTACTAGGACCGCAAAGGCCTCATCAAATAACTCGGATATAATAGCGCAGATTTCGATACCCGAGCAGGAAGGACCGCCATGGATATATCCGCCGGCATGGACTTACCGACGAGCTGTGATCATATCCAACCCGGGAATATCCCTTTCCTACTACCAGGTGCTCATAAAGCTCGACATCAATAATTTCGATTTTGGCCATGCCAAACCAAATGGATCAGATATTCGCTTCACGCACGCTGACGGAACCACCGAACTAAATTTCTGGATCGAATCGTGGGACAGTGCAAACCACCTGGCATACGTGTGGGTGCGGGTGCCTTCATTGGCAGCTGGGAATAACACGATTTACCTGTATTATGGTAACCCGGGGGCAATCTCAGCCAGTGATGGCAATCCGACCTTCGACAGCTTTGACGATAATTGGGATCAATTCACCGTTGAAGGATTGAAGACAGACGTGAGATCGCTGGCTGCCTATCCTGGGGATGAAATATACACCCCATTTGTCTGGTCGATCATCAGTGGGACGCCTACAGCCTCCGGTGGAATATTAAGCCTGAATGATGGGACGGGAATAAAATCCAACACCACCTATCAGTATCAAGCTATAGGGATGCGGGCTAATTACAGCTTGAATTCCATCGATGAATCGATCGGATTCTTCGTCAACGAAGTCGACCAAAAAAGATGGACGATAATCAGCGACAATAAGCCAGGCAATATTAATGACTTATATTTAATCAACTCTGCCGATGGCTCAGTCTCGGAATATATCGTTTTACCCAAAATAGGCGGACAAAACTGGCATGCTGACTTCCACATATATGAATTGGGATGGAAATCTGGACTAACCGTAGCTGATATTGATCATGGTGCATCTGGTGCATCGTCCACGAATCCAGACATGGTGCCAAGCAGCTCGTCACCCGTTGTCCTGTTCAACGATGCGGTGTCTACTGGAGATCTGCTGGTAGACTGGGTATATGTACGCCAGTATCGCAACCCGGAACCGACTTCACTAGTGAAAGAAGAACAGGGTTTGGTTGAACTGGGTATAGGAATAACCGACACGCCAGACCCTGTCCGGAAAGGTATACCATTTACCTATCAACTGACCATTTCCAATACCGGCAGTATCGATGCACCGGGTGTGGTTGTGACGGATACGCTGCCCGCTAGTGTTCAATTGTTATCCATAACAACTTCACAGGGAAGTTGCGAGCCCGGCAGTATTATTCTATGCGATCTGAATGTCATAAACGCAAATTCCGAAGCCTGGGTCTCACTTGTGGTTACTGCAACCATAGAGGGAGGAATTAAAAATAATGCTTCGGTGGGTTCACCGGGATTCGAGCTTGACTTAATTGATAACAGCAACGAAGAGACAACATTGATTGATTGGGAGGTACCGGTTGTGATTTGGGAGAGACCGGTGCAAAACGGATCCCTCTACTTTGCGTTTGGAGGTTCGGTTACGCTTGAAGCCTCAGCAACTGATAACGACCAGGTGGCAAGGGTGGAATTCAGGTTGTGGGACCATAAAAATAACGTCTGGATCTCTATCGGCTCGGATAATAGCTACCCATACCAGGTACAATTTGACAGCAGCATACTGGCAGTCAATGATCCTTATCAAATGTTTGTTGTTGCGGTAGACCGGGCTGGAAACCAATCCAACCCATATAATCCACTGCAGAGGATATTTATCGAGAGGAAATTGCCCGTATATATTCCGGTGATCCGGAAATAGGGAATCGGAGCAGGACTTTTTATAGATCAGGCTAGTGTGCAGCTCGCAAGGCGGGCTGGAGCGATTCCTGGCTGTCGGCGAGGAAACCGGCGGGCAGGGCGAGAGAAGCCATCGATTGTCCAGGTTGGCTCAAGCTGGATGCAGGGGTGTAGAACAAGCTGACATCACCACCGGGTTCGGGTTGGTAGGTATAAAACAAGTAAGTGCCATCGGGGCTCCAATGGGCATCGCGGTAACAGCATGAACCATTGGGAGCGAGCACCTGGCTCTGGTCATGCTTGAGGTCATACAGTTGGAGGTCGCCAAAACCTTCCTGAACATTGCCATTCAATACGAGCTGATCATTCCCGTTCCAGGAAAGACTGGTGATCTCGGGGTGGTTATAGTAGCCGCGCAGAGTGAACAGGAAGTGGGTGGGGAGAATATCCTTGACCAATTCAGGTGAGGCTGTGCATTGATTAAAGTCCAATATGCTGACCTCATCGTGATAAGACCCATCGACCAGGGTTGAGAGCAGCATCGCCAGGTGGTTATTGGCGAGAGACCAGGCCACAGCTTTTAGAACATCTCCGGTGTTATAAGGCGCGTAATAAGAGCACTGGCTGACAGATTGAATATCCGCGGGAAGGCTTGCCTGGGGTAAATTGAAAAGCTGGGCATAAGGAAGCAGATACAGTTTTGATTGATCCAACCCCAATGCAACCTGCTGTCCATCAGGCGAGATGTCAAAAGCGCTGATCGATGGAATGCCTGTAAAGCAGGTCAGGTTAATCACCTCTTTCGTGTGCAGACCGACCAAGTTGATACAGTTGCCGGAGGTGTAAATGACAGATTGACCGTCGGGGGTCCAGTGCAAATTGGATTTTTTCTCGCCATCGGTGGTGAGCTGACCTAGGTCACTGCCGTCCAGGTTTGAAGCCCAGATATCAGAGGATTTCACGAAGGCAAGCTTATCAGCCTGACCAAGAACGATCGTTCCTTGGGACGACGCAGTCACAGTACCGATCGCTTGGGATGGTTGGGTTACCTCGATTGAAGGATTATCGGGTTTTAGCAATGAGCCCGAAGAGGGGTTAAAAGGGAACACTCCCTGCGTCCACAGGATTATCGCAAGAGATAGCAGGACGATCACTGCCGCGCTCAGCAACCAACCCCACACCGGGATGATGAAGCGTTTTTTCAGCAGCGGATCGGGATGGGAGGTGGAAGGAGACAGGCGTGCTTGCGACTTAGGCGGAGGAGGGATGGCAATAGCGGGTGCAGGGCTTGGGGTATTCGTGACCGCCCCTGGGATAGGGGTGGGTGTGCCATTCCCGGCAGGTGGAGTCAGGTGCGAGGCCGAGATTTGATCAGATGAAGCTGAATTTGTCTGAATGGCACGGAAGGAGGGTTTCCGCTGCACCCCGGTGGTCACCGCCTGGATGGCTTTGGCGAATTCACCAGCAGATTGATAACGGTCATCCGGTTTTTTCGCCATGGCAATATCCAGTACGGACTGAATGGCCGTGGGAAGGGTCTTGTTTTTCTCGAGGATCTGGGGCACCGGATTGACCAGGTGCATCATCATTACCGAAGCAGCTGTGGTGCCGTTGAACGGCGGTTCACCACATAACATTTGATAGAGCACAACCCCCATTGAATAGATATCGGAGCGACCATCAATTTCTTGATCGCCCTGGATTTGTTCGGGGCTCATGTAGGCAGGCGTGCCCATGATTGTGCCGTCGCTGATGTTGGCGAAGCCGATGGTCTCTCTCAGGCGGGCAAGACCAAAATCGGAGAGGAACACATTGTCATACTTATCGAACAAAAGGTTGTCCGGCTTGACATCGCGGTGGGTGATGCCACGAGCATGGGCAGTATCGAGGGCAGGCGCCAGGCGTAGGTACATCTCCATAGCTTCCCGGAGAGGAATGGGACCCTTTTTGAGCTTGTCACCCAGGGAACCACCGGACATGTAGCGCATGACGATATATGGCTGACCGTCCTCCTCGCCCATGTCATAAACCGGTACGATGGCGGGGTGCTCCAACAAAGCGATCATATAGGCTTCACGCTCGAAGCGCTCGCGGAACTTGGTTGAATGCAGATAATAGGGCGGCAGGATCTTGATTGCAACTTCGCGCTGAGAGCGTGGGTCATAGCCAAGGTAAACGGTAGACATGCCACCCTGACCGATCAGCGATTTGATATCGTAGCGATCAATATGCTGCAGTTCCATGAGGTTTACTATTTTAGTCAACTAAGGGGTTATCGACAAGGTTACAACGTGTTAGCTAACAGCTTTGATAGGAGGGCGGATTGGCCAGTAAATTTGCAATCTACCCACTCCCGCCCATACCTAGCTAAATACCCTGGTGAGAAACTAGCCGAATAGGCGATGCGAGTGAGTTCGGTTGTATATATACTGGAGGCTAGATATGGTATTGATATTCAAGACAGTTAATTCTAAAACCTTTTTTATGGAGGTGATATATGGTTACAGGAACAAACCCATTAAGCGCTTTATCCGACTCGCTAATTGAGGCTGTGGAAAAAGCGGGTAAATCCACGGTATTGGTGAACGGAAGACATCGCATGCCAGCCAGTGGAATCGTATACGCAGCCGACCTGATACTGACAGCGGACCATGTGGTTGAGCGGGATGAAGACATATCGGTGACACTCGCTAACGGTACCGAGGTATCTGCAAGCATCGCCGGGCGTGACCCAGGGAGCGATCTGGCATTGCTACGCCTGGAAAAAGTCAGCTCCACGCCGGCCGATAAAACAAGCCAGGAGACAAAGGTGGGGCAGCTGGTAATCGCATTGGGACGACCGGGCGCGGAGGGGATTGAGGCCAGTATGGGGATTGTGAGCGCCATCGGGGGACCGGTGAGAACCGGGCGAGGTGGCTTGTTGGAACGCTACCTGCGCACGGATGCAGTCCCATTCCCGGGATTCTCGGGAGGACCGCTCATCGATACAGAGGGGAGAGTGGTCGGTTTGAACACCTCCGGGCTGGCACATGGAGCCGCAATCACCATCCCGGCGTTCCTGGCGTGGTCGGATGCAGAAAATCTGGCGAAGTATGGCTATATCAAGCGGGGCTACCTGGGTATCCGTTCTCAGCAAGTGGAGCTGGCAGCCGATTTACAGAAATTGCTCAGTCGTGAGCAGGAGACGGGCTTATTGCTGGTTTCAGTGGAAAAGGGCAGCCCGGCTGAAGCTGGAGGTTTGATGGTGGGAGACATCCTGGTGGCAATTGAGGGGCAGGCGATCGCGGACCACGATGAGCTGATGGTGCATCTTAGCGGAGAATCGGTGGGCAAACCTCTGGCGACACAGCTGCTACGCGGCGGGCAACCGCTGAACATATCGGTTATAGTTGGTGAACGGAAGTAGACATGTGACTCATTCTGCTGGTAACATGGATGTGAGCAGAGTCAGGATGGTGCAACGTTCGATATAATAATGGCACGAGGTTGATTTGATCCGGATAACCATTATCGCGCCAGCTATCGCGGTCAGAGCCGGGCTGAGAGCACTTTTGAGCGATGACCCAAACATGGAAATCGTAGGGGAAGCTGCCAGCCCGAGTGAAATGGCGGGTGCGCAGATTGAGGCTGACGTTATCGTCTGGTCACCCGGCGGATCTATGGACCTGGCAGCGGTGTTGTCTGATTTGAATATGTTGAAGATCGATGAAGCAGAAGCACTGCTGCTGGTCCACAATGACCCACAGGTATTTGAACGGCTGAGTAAACTTCCGGTGAGGGCGTGGGGAATGCTGGACCCTGAATCTACCCAGGCTGAGTTGATTGCCGGTATCCAAGCACTGAACGAGGGGTTGAGCGTGATCAACCCACTGTGGCTAAACCAATCTGTCAAATACTCCACGAGCAACAAAAATGGAAAGGTTGACCTGGTTGATCCTCTCACCAGCCGTGAAATTGAAATCCTTCAGCTATTGGCGCTTGGATTGACGAACAAGCAGATTGCGGCGAGATTAAAGATCAGCGCCCATACGGTGAAATTCCACGTTTCGGCAATTTTCGGCAAGCTGGGGACGAATAACCGGGTAGAGGCGGTCAACCTGGGATTAAAAAACGGGTTGGTCGTGCTGTGATGCTCGAAAGGCAAATGTAAATAACTCATTTGCCAGAAAATTTTATTGTCCTTCGTTCGTCACTTTAACTACCAGGTCATTTCCGATCAACTTAGAATCAAGCGCGAGCGGCGGAAGCTGACTATCGAAATCGTCAATAATATGGCGTCGATTACAGCCAGGACCAGCATGGCAATCAACATTACCTGGGAATAGCTCATCGCCATGATCAGCTGCATCGGCACCGCTCTCACTACGAAGTAAATCACCACTAACAGCACCAGCGAACATAAGAGCAAGGTCTGCGACGCCTGCCGGGCAGTTGCGCTATGCAGAGAGACTAATATCCCGCCACTGGTAGAAAGGAGACAGGCCAGCATGGTCAAGATGAGCATTCCGAGCCAATGACTGACAGGTG
>JBGOYO010000020.1:0-14832 GCA_041479715.1 Anaerolineae bacterium | reverse complement strand
GGATAGACCCTGGTGAGGCCGGTGAGCTCAGAGAGAGCGGCACGCGGACCATCCTTCTTGCGGAGGATGCTCACGCGTTCCAGGTAAAGCTGCTTGGATTGCTGGGCGCTGGTTATGGCTGAATCAAGCCTGGCGAGGGCTTCCTGATGCCTGCCAAGGGCAGATAATGACTTCACGAGCGTGACCGTCGATTGGATATCCTTTGGATTAGCCAGGATGGCTTTATTTGCATACTCGTAGGCACCCTGATAATCTTCGTTGCGGATGGCGATCTCGCTCAGGAGCTGATAAATATCAGCCCGGTTGGGGGCAAGGAACAAGGCTTTGCGAGCATTGTCATTGGCATTTTCCAGGTCATGCATGAGACATTGTGTGGTCGCCAGGTTGACCAGTGCGGAGACTTCATTCTGATCCAGGGCAACCGCATTTTCAAAGCACTCGAGCGCCTTATGGAGAACGCGCACATCTTCATGGGCGGAATCCAGATAAAGCTTGCCCAGATCCAGATGATAGGTAATGTTAGTGGGGTCAAGCTGGGAAGCGGTGGATAAATGGGCAGCGGCGCTGCTGACATCCAAGGTATTTTGATATATCTTAGCAGCCAGCGAATGCCAGAAGGGTTCATCAGACCAGAATTCCAAGGCTGCTTCCACGGCTTCATGAGAGGCGGTCAAATCTCCCAACTTTAATCCAATCCTGGCTAACAGGATATTGCAGAAGGCGATAGTGGGATTCTTTGAAAAAGGATTTTGCTGTAAAACTGACTGGAGTGCTTTCAGTGCATCCGCAGGATTCGTCTCAGCAAGCGCCAGGGCAACCTGCAGGATCACTAATGGGTTCTTCGGAGCAGACCGGGCGAGCTTGATAATCCGGCTGAATGAATCACTATCCGGGTCCAGAACCGCCAGGTGGTGCAAATGATTTACCAATGCAGCCAAATCTTCGCCTGATCGGTTGCGGGCAAGTACTTCGAAATCATCCGAGGCGGTCTCAGCTTCGTGTTCAAAAATGATATCCGCGCGCGCCCGCCAGCGATAGATCTGGTCATTGGTCATGGCGTGTTCAGTGACAATTTGCTCATCCTGATATAACTGCAGGATGGTCTGAGCCTGATCCAGATATTGGTTGCATTGGTTGAGGCTCTCAGCTGAGGTAGAATTCGAGGCTGTTTTGTGATGAGTGACTTCGAAGATCTCACAAAGGCGATTCATTTCAAATTGACGGATGGTTGCCTCAGCAAGTTTGAGGTGGGGCAGGGGTTCTGCAGAGCGTGATTCAAGTATTTGTTGAGTGAGATCCAACGCCTGATCCCATAACCCAAGATCCAAAGCTGCCTCAGTTACTGAGATGGTATTCTGATATTTAATATACGGAGCCTCCCAGCTGAGCAGACTGGCGGGCTCAGAGGCTTTATCCAGGTTATGCATTGCGATTTGATAAAGTTGCTCCGCCTGTTTGAAATTACCGGCCAGGTTCATTATTCTCGATTTTATAGCCATCAGCCGGCTGAAACCTGGGTGGGATGACTCGATCTGTATATCCTCAATTTCCGGTTTGATTGGTTCACCGGATTCCAACGCTAATTCAGTGTGAAGGTAGATGTAGTCCAGATACTCCGGCTCAGCATCAAGATCTGGCGGCATTGGAAGGGCGGCATCCTGTAGAATTTGGTAGGCGGCGTGGGGTTGCATTAAGGAGCGGTAAAGATCGGCAATTTGGGTAAGCTGGCTGATGTTAATCCTACTCAAATTCATTTTAACGCCCGGTTTATGAGCCGTAGTAGCAAACATCCGAGCGTAATTTATTGCAGCTGTGAAATCGCCCATCGAGCGGTTGATGCGTGAAGCAAGGAAAAGCAGGTCATCATCCGGAGTGTGGCCGGTGCCTTTTTGGAGAGCAGTCTCAATGCAGTGCAAGGCATCGATGCATTGACCCAACCCCAGCAGGATATCGACTTTCAACGAAAGCAATGAACTATCGGACGGAATTAATTCAATAGATTGATCCAGGATATTGATGGCTGAGGTGTGGTCATTGTTCCTTACATACTCCTGTGCCAGGTTAATATAAAGCGGTACTAAGTGCTGGCCTGAGACGACCTGGTCCAAGGAAACACCTTTTTCTAGGCAGGCAATAGCTGAGGCATGATCGCCGGTCCTGCTCAAGTATTCAGCGGCGCTTTGCAGATCGGCGACCGTGGCGAAGTCAAACGCAGCGATTGAAGCAAAGGTCGTTCGGGCCTCGTCTTTTGCCCCTAAAATGGACAGCAGGTTGCCAAGCTGGATCAATAAATCGGTGCGGGTTGGCGCTAATTGGATGGCTTTATTTAGGGCGGTTAGTGCTTCTGAGGGTAACTCTTTTGATATACCCGAAGCAGAATTAGAGCCATCCTGTGGCTGTGTGCGCATGATTTTTACCGTGTGTTGAGCGAACCAGGATAAGCTATCGGGGTTTTCGCCATCGATGACGAGGACGTTGCGAGCTGAACGCACTGCGTCTTCTGGCAGGTTGGCGGATAGATAGGCGTCTGATAAAGCCATGAATGTAGCAGGGTTGTTTGGATTGGTCTGACTGGCTTCCTGCAAGGCGGCAATCGCAATATCATATTTGCCAATGGTGTTGGCGATGCAGCCGATTCCATAGGACAAGCGCTCACGCCACTCAATATCCTCGGTGAGGGAGGTGTCTAACGCTTCGCGATATGCCTGGAAAGCCAGCTCGTTTTCTCCGCTGGCAGCCAAAGCTTCCGCGGTTAATGCCCTGGCTTCGGCAAGCTCAGGATCGATCAACAAGACTTCATTCAGAGCAATCAATGCTTTCATGGGAGAGCCGATGGTTGACCCGCGCTTATTTAAGATCAGCACGCAGCGGGCATAATCCATATATACCGCCGGGTCGTGAACCGATTTGTTATTGATCAGCAGCTCGAGGGGAGAAATCGCTTCTTCGAGATCACCCGAATCCAGGAGGATCCTGGAATACAGGTGCGCCAACCCTGGGAATCCGGGCTCCATCACATAAGCTTTAGAGAGCGCATCCCGGGCTTCATCGAGATGACCGAGCAATCGTAAAGCCTCACCATAACTGACGAGGATCTTGGGGTCATCAGGGGATAATTCCACGGCTGAACGCAAATTTGGTAGCGCCAGGGAGGGAGCATTATCCTGCAGGTACAGGTCACCAAGGGCGAAATAAATTTGGGGGCAATCGGAAATGGTCTGGGCACCATTCTTAAGGGTCTCTATCACGGTCGATAAGGGATAGATTTTCTTTTGGGCGTCTGCCAGCGCCAACCAGGCTTCCGGCAGCTGATTCGAGGCTTCAGTTGCCCGAACGAGGAAACCCAACCCCTGATCTACTTCGTTCATCTGCAAATGTGCCTGACCGGCGTAGATCAAAGCCTGGCTATCGTCCTGGTTATCCGCCAGAATATCATGGCATACCTTGAGGGCTAACCCCGGTTGATCGGCTTTGAGGGCACAACGCGCATAGGAATAATTATCAGTAGTCTGCAATGATTTTGGATCACCCTGATTCGAGCCTATGATTATCGAACGCTCTTTCAAACAAACGACCCACTCACCGATATCCTCCAACGAGGCTGCGAATGCGCGCCGATAATCGATATCTGTGGGGTGCAATGAAACGAGGGCATGGAGAGTTTCGCTAGCAAGCTGATCTTGTTGTGAAGATTTATAGCATTTTGCAAGCAGCGCCAATAAATCAGCATCGTTAGGGCAGGTGCGCAGGGCAAATTCCAATACCCGGACCGCCTCAGCAGGTTTATGTAGATCGAGCAGCAATTTACCCAAATTGACCTGGGAGAAGGTGTCCCCCCAGACAGGAACACCGAGAATGGAAGTATCTTGATTGAGGAGCTCCATCAGCCGAGAAGCAGCTGGTTCGGAGCGTTCCAGATTTCCATTTTGCGAAGATATTCTGGCGATGGCATAGAGGATATCCACATCATCGGGTAACGGTTCAGTGGGTGGGGGAAGCAGGTTACTAGCTTCCTCGGTAAGCCCGCGGGTGTGAAGCACAAGCGCCAACTCAGCTTGCTTGGTCAATTTATAGTTTTGAGGGATAGTGAAATCTGAGATATGGATTTTGTTATCACCTATAGCAGAAACACTCAGCCTTACCCTGTTGGCTGCCAGACTTTTTGAGGTGTGGGATAGAGACTGCGCAGCCAGATCAGTGTATAAGCTGAGAGTGAGCGAATCCTCAGTGTTAATCAGGTCTAGTGGTATTTCAGATTTTCCAGCTATTTCGCGTAGTTTTATTTGGAACAAGATTTCTGCTAGCCGATCGATATCCCTAACGGTGCTGTGATAGGGTAAATTGTCATCTGGCGAGTAATCAGGATGGGTCTCCAGCCAGTGCAAGCAGAAAGCTAATGACAGCTGGGGACGCTGTTCGTTCAATTCGACGACCAGTGTAAGCCTGTCAGCAGGGGGCATCAAATCTCCATACGGCCCAGTGCACAAACCGAGGAGAACCGCGACCTGCTCTTCGGGAGGAATGGGATTACTGAGCACAGAGTGGATGGCAAGCTTGACCCTGGATGGCTCGCAACCCGGCTGCACTAAAGCAGTGAGCAAGCTATTCGGATTCTCAATATAGCCGAATAAACAGGCTATGGGAGCTGACCAGATTTGGTGGTCAGTGCAGGCGAGGGTGCTGATCAATTCGCTCCAGGAGTTCACCGTCCGGTACCTATAAGCAGCGGCAAGGGCAATCATGCCAGCACTCGCCAGGTCTTGGGGATAGGTCTTTAGAATAGCCTGATCAGAAAAACTCCGCAAAGCGGTTTGAAGGAGCTGAGGATCGAGCAATTCAAACATATTCTTTAGATCGATCGTTTCGTCACCTGATTGACCTAACGCCAGTAGAGCCAGCCGGCTAGGAGAAAAGTCAGCAGGAGTATATTCAGATCCAACCGGTTTCACCTGAACGAACCTATCGTAAAACGCAGGTTCATTCAAGCTGTTCCAAACTACAAAATCCTGTCTCAGGTTGAGCAACAACCAGGACAGGTTGGATGCGTGAAGGGTTTCAGTGATCCGATCGATCGTTTTCATGGCCGCCACAGGGTTTAGAGATTATTCAAGAGCACCAGAGCCGAAAGCATCATTAGCAGGGCTCCAATAATGGTCAGGTAGAACCCGATGCCGTTGGAGGTGCGCATCAAATCATTCAGCGTGGTCATCAGTGTGGAAGCATTTCCGACCAGGCCGGAGATTTCCTCTGCAATGCCTTTCTGGGCTAATTTGGTGGTTTGATCGGCGATGGTACGCAGGTCCTTGCCCCAGGCGCCGTACATCAGGATGGCGAGGCCAAGCAGGAAGGTGATGCTACCCAATAAAAAGGTGCCAATAAGCATAAACATCTTTAAATCATTCGCGTTGATATTTTCCATGGTTCCCTCGACATTTCTCGGCTAAAGGCGTGGATTTCATCTCTCAATGCACGATTTGAGATTTTTCGAGCATCGGAAATTTGCACACCGGCTGACGTTCGTCTGCCAAAAGAGATTGAAGTTCTGTTTTCAACTGGTCAGATTGCAGGTCGGTAATTATATGGTGGGATAAAAGTGGATGGACCTGTGACAGATCCACATTCGATGCCACCCGGGTGAATTGCTTGCAGACGGACTGCAGTATAGCGATTTGAAAAGAATATGCATTACTGGGTTCTTTTGATACATCAGGCAATTCTGAAATTACCTGCTCGCCAGAGAGGGTTTGTCCCTTCATCACAATCCCACCGAAGAGATTGAATATATCCGCCATAGCGACCTCATCCAGGACGAGATAGCCACTCCACCAATAATTTTGAGCTACCAATATCTCCAGAAAATCCTGGTCGAGGACAACCTGACCGTTTTTCTTGTTCAAACCAAAGGAATTTACAAGCTGAGCCTCGAAATCAGAAATCGGTTGGTCTCCGGTCGGATAGATGGACAGCAAGCGGATGTCTGAACTGGAAGGAAGGTAAGTTGCCAACCAGACGCTTTCCAGATGTGCGTCGAAGGTGCTGAGAGAAGATGTGGTGATGAGCAAGATGCTTCGCTGCCCTGTATTTAGGACATCGATCGGCTTTTGTTCCTTTACAGCGACTACTTTCAAGCTGCTGTTCAATAAATTGAAATCAGACGGATAAAACCTGGCGCTGAACGAGTATCCGGCGACCAGGGAGCAGATGAAGAAGGTGAAAAATACTAAAGAGTGATTTTTCATTGCTGGCTTATCTGGGTTTGAGCATGCCGATTAAAAAACCAGCTGCAAATCCCAAGACGATCCATAAGAATAGGGGAGGGAGGAATGCTTTGACAGTCTCCCAGGTAAGGGCAATTGGTCCCTTTTTGAGCTCATCATCCAGCAGGATTTGACCGAAATCAGTATTTGAAGAGGGCTGTGCTGCGATGAGTGATACATCCTGGACTTTCGAGCGAAGATGGTTTATTCCACTCATGGCAGAGGTAAGGGTGGAATACAGGAAGATCTCAACGCGGGTAAAAATCGCATTCGCATTCATCGCTCACCATCTATCCAAGCGTTTTTACAGCAACCCTGCGTCCCCGCCGCAGAAATGCGGGGATGTCCAGGTCGGTGGATGAGACGGTAATCGGCTCATCGAGGTATTCATCAGGCGTGAATTCCGGGAGCTTAAAATCGTAGGTTTCGGGAGTCTGGGCTTTAGGGCTCTCGACCAGTTTTGGCCTGACATCCAACCGGGAGAGCGTATCCTCCAATGTGGTCGAACCCAAACCGGTGATCACCAGGATCGCTTCAACACGATCCTGTAGCCGAGGATCATTGACCACACCGAGGACGATCTCAGCTTTGCCGCCTGATTGTACCTGCAGATGAGACAGGGCAGCTTGAACGTCATAGAGGGCGAGCTCTCCGCCACAGGTGAAATTAACCAGGATGCCGGCGGCACTTTCAATCGAGGTCGATTGAAGAAGTGGATGATGGAGCGCCTGTTCGACTGCCTTTACAGCCTTGTCTTCGCCATCTCCCTGTCCGATCGACATGAGAGCACCACCACCCATCTTCATCAGATTGCGGATATTGGCAAAATCGACATTAATCATCCCGGGTGTGGTGATCAGCTCGGTAATGCCCTGGACGGCCTGACGTAAGACATCATCAGCCAAACGGAAAGCGGTATCCAGCGGTAAGTCACGGGGGGCGACATCCAGCAGGCGGTCATTGGGGATGGAGATGAGCGTATCGGTGTTCGGAGAGAGTAGCTTGATGCCTTCGCTGGCATTGCGCTGTCGGCGACCCATTTCAAATGAGAATGGCATGGTTACCACAGCGATGGTAACTGCACCAATCGATCGAGCAATCTTCGCAGCGATCGGGATTGAACCCGTCCCGGTTCCACCGCCCATGCCAGCGGTCAGAAAGACCATATCGGCGCCTTCGAGGGCAGCCGCAATGAGCTTGGCACTCTCTTCGGCTGCGGTTTGACCCACTTCAGGGTTGCCACCTGCACCCAGACCGCGGGTAGTTTTTGGGCCCAGCTGGATCTTCGTAGGGGCAAGGCTGTTTTTCAAAGCCTGCGAATCGGTGTTGGCAACGATGAAATCCACACCGGAGAGACCGAGCTCAATCATGCGGTTAATGGCATTGGAGCCGCCTCCGCCCAACCCCAAGACCTTCAAGGAAGGGATGTGGATATTTGAGCATAATTGTTCGGAGTCGTCTGGGACGGTGAAGGGGAAGGAAGATTTTCGTTGGAAGTTATATATCATGTCATTCATAAGGGCACCTTTTGTGATCTTTATGGGATTTATCTGACCGAGTGATGCGTCTCCAAGGTACTATGTATGGATTGACGGTAGTGTTGCAATATTCATGCCATCTCCGCTGATCTGCTCAACGATGCATCCGGCAGCCAATAAGCCATCGATAATGGATTCGGGCACAGCAGAAGACCCACCAATCACGGTCACCTTCTTGGCATGCGAGGCTTCGACAGGCGAGAACCCGATGGTGGGTTGGAATTTATTGATGAATGGCCGTATGGCATCCAAATGCCAATCAGCGACTCCCCATTCGAATGTCGGCAGGAGCAGATAGTGGGAGATCGGGCGAGTACCGCCGATATATGATCCAGAGGCGGATAAATATTTTGATGAAGGAGATGGATCGGCACCGCCATTTAACACCCACTGCTTGAGCATTGCAACAATTGGGAGCTGCTCCTGATCGGGCTTATACCAGGCGTTGGTTACCTCAGGGTCACCCTGGGCGGCAGACAGCAGCCAAAAGTTGCAGGTAAGAACCTCGGGAGGGACGGGATCATATTCCTGTGAACGCCCTGACATGATCCGGACGAGGGTGCTGTTTTGCCAGGTGTGAGCCTGGATGTCGACGGCAGGTGATTGAAGATCAAGCTGGTCACCGATGCGGCTGCCGGCACCCAAAAGGATTATCGGCGGGCGTTTACCTAGGGCGGCTTCAGAGATGGCGAGATACCAGTCGAAGACCCTGAAGCCGAGGTGATCTTCCGAATTTTGAGGTGTGGAATATGGCCTGGTCTTAGGCCAGCGCTCCGGTCCACCGGCGCCCCAATTGGGAGAGCGGTTACCTGACCAGGCATAAGCTGAAATGGCAAGCTGATCCAATAAAGCCTGCTCACCCCGCCGATGTAAACCCTGGAGGGCAGAATATAAGAAAGCAGTATCCCAATAATCACCGCCGGGTTCCAGCGGCGGGAAAACCGGGACCAAGCCCGCGCTAAGCGCCCTTTGAGCGACAGGGATGAAGATATCCAAAAACCGCTCGACCAGATTCCTTTGGGCCCAGTCGGAAGGAGACCAATTCCTGAGTAAATTTGGGCGATCGAATAGCGCGATGTATTTAATTCCCCAATGCGAATATGCATCGAAGAAAATGCCAACTTCCCCAGAACTTCCTGAGTTTGCGGTGGATAATGGCAAATGGATGACTGGCTGCAACCCATGGTCAATGACCTGGCGCAGGAATGATTCGGGGATGGCACGGTCGATGGGGGCTAACAATGTCAGCCAGGAAGCACCAAGGGCATGCAGCTCGGGGATCCAGGTGTGAATATCGTTCTCGCGGTAGTGCAGGGTATCGGGGAAATAATAAAAACCATAACGATTATTCTGGGGAGAAGTCATCTTTGTTCCAGCGCTCCTGTGAGTGGTCTTCGCAGGCAATGGTGCAAGAGGTATGCCAGTCAACCGCAACTTCGATTACTATTCAGATGGCATATTTCAATGTATAATGAATCACAGAGCAGTAATCCAGGCCGGGAGTTAAAGGATATGGGCTGCTTACTATTTGGTTAACTATTGGATCAAACAGGCGTGCGGAGGAGTATGTTTTCACTGAAAAGCAAGTTGGCATTCATAGGTGTCAGCTTGCTGTTTATTCTATTAATCAGCGCCTGTAATTCTTCGACGGCTGCATCAGCGCGGGGAATATATACCATCGCCCCAACATTCTCTGATTTCTACCGAGAATTTGGAGGGGAGGATGTGCTGGGAGCAGTAATATCACCTTCTTTCGATAAAGCTGGGGTGACTTACCAATACGTTGTGGCAGGTCTGATGGCGTACAACCCAAACCTCGAGCCATTGAAGCGATATTTTTTTTCTCCCATTGCCGGAACCGAGTGGAAGATCAATAGTCTGGTTGAACCTGCACCAGCAGGTTCAGATGATCATTATGTGAATGGGCATCAGATATGGGAAGAGGTGTACCCTTACTATGATCAATATGGTCCTGACATTATCGGTTTACCGCTGACTTCGGTTACAGTCAATGAGGCAAGACAGCGTTATGAGCAGTATTTCGAGGGGGTTGGATTCTATCGGAATATTTCCGACACGCTCGGGATAATCCACTTGATGCCGTATGGCGATTGGTTGTGTGGGAATGAGTGCCGACACCCGGGCTTTGACTCAACCCCACCGGCGGCATCGTACACACAGGACTTCAGTGCCACCGAACAATTATTTCTACAGGCATCTGCACGCCTGGGATATGGATATACCGGTGCACCACTGGCAGCTCCGCGCCTGGGTTCGGATGGAAATTACCAGATGGTGTTCGAGAACGTTGTGTTATATATCGACCCCGCTGATGGTCACCAGATCAGGCTGAGACCGTTGCCATCATGGCTGGGGATCAGAGCAGAGTCGCCTGTGAAAGCGGATGATGCGGATTGGCTGACTTTTTACCCAACCCAGGATGGCCTCGGCTACAACGTCCCTAATTTGTTGATAGATTATATAAATGCACATGGGACGGCGGAGTATTCCGGAGACCCTATCAGCGAGTACCGCAGATTATCCGATAGGGGTTATTCGCAATGTTTCCGCTATATGTGCCTGGAGTACCATCCAACCGCACCGCAAGAGCTACAAATCAGACCACACGCTTTGGGAGCCGATTACCTGAAGGCGAGTAAGAAAACCAACCCTGTCAGCTCCACGCTGAATGAAGCACTACAAATCAATGCCTCGGAGGATGCCGCTCTGATCGCTTCGGGTCAGAAACAGGTCATCCGCATCGAAGCCAGGCAGAATAGTAAGCCAGTGAATGGCGTACAGGTCACGCTGATAGTCACGCAGCCGGATGGGATAACGAAAACCTATGCGCTTGAGCCGACTGGATTGGATGGAAAGACGAGTATCGAGCTAGACCCAATTTATGGGGCGAACGGATCGATCGTCCAATACCAGGTTTGCGTGAATGAGGCAGTGACACCCCAGCTGTGCTTTTCGCAAAGCTACACGATTTGGGATCAATAAAGGATCGAGTATTTAGGTTTTAGAAAAGGGCAGATAAAGTCGGTAGAGTAATGATTATTGGGTGGCTTTAATAATCTCTAGTGGTAGATGGGGGAGATCGATCGAGCATTCATCGCAAAACAACATGGCGCGTTCGATCACATTGCGCAACTCGCGGATATTACCTGGCCAGGTGTGGTTGATCAAGGCTTCCATGGCGCGGGGGGTCACGTCCTGAATATTCACCCCGAGACGCTGGTTATTTTGACGGATAAATAACCCCACCAATTCAGGAATATCTTCCTTGCGTTCCTTCAATGGGGGAAGGTGGAGGTCGACGACCTTGAGACGGTAGTACAAGTCATGGCGGAATTCACCTTTCTCCATGGCAGCCAGGAGATCGCGGTTGGACGCAGCAATAATCTGCACATCTACATGGATTTCTGAAGTGCCACCGACACGGCGGAATTTTTGTTCTTCGATAGCGCGGAGGAGCTTGGCTTGCATATCCACGGGCATGGATGAGATCTCATCGAGGAACAGGATGCCCTGATCAGCAACTTCCATCAAGCCTAATTTCCGTTTTTCAGCACTGGTGAAGGCACCAGCTTCATAGCCGAACAGCTCCGACTCAAGCACCGTGCTCTGGATAGCGGCGCAGTTGATGGCGATGAAAGGTTTATTGGCGCGCGGGCCCATCTGGTGGATGGCATTGGCGAGGATTTCCTTGCCGGTGCCGGTCTCACCAGTGATGAGCACGGACACCGATGCGGCGGCAGCACGCTGGGCCTGGTGGAGGACGAGCTGCAAGGCGGGGTTAACGCACACCATGGATGCATATTCCTTGCGCTGGGATTCGCGCAGGTGGACCAATTCCCTGCGCATAGCCACGATCTCCTGGGCACGCTGAATGGATTTCTCGAGCGAATTCAGCTGGACTGGTTTTTGCAGGAAATCATGGGCGCCATTTTTCATCGCTTCCACGGCCATATCGATGTGACCGTAAGCTGTGATAATAATAATGGGCGGGCGCATGGGAAGATGGGCGGTCTCATCCAGGAGGGTAGGTCCATAGCCATCAGGGAGCTCGACATCCAATAAGATAATGTCGGGGTTGCCCAGCTTGAGCTGCTCGCGGGCGTCAGACAATGTGGCCGCTTCCAGGACTTCATAGCCGCGGGTGGTAAGGAATTGACCAATATTTATGCGTGCATTAACTTCGTCGTCGACAATCAGTATTGTAGCCGCCATACCCTATCCATTTGTTATCAGGCTGATGCACAGGGGAATTGAACTACGAAATTAGTTCCACCCAAAATGCTGTTGACATAAATTGACCCTTTATGAGCGGTAACGATGCGTTTGACGATCGCCAGACCGAGCCCTGTGCCGTGCTGTTTCGTGGTGAAGAATGGCTCAAAGATTTTTTCACGCAGCTCAGCCGGAATGCCAGGACCCGTATCGGAGATGCTGACTTCAATATGAGGTTGCTCATTCCCCTCGACCACCTGCCTGATCTTGACTGACAGCATCCCTCCGGTTGATTCCATGGCCTCGATGGCGTTGTTGATCAGATTCGTAAAGACCTGTTCAAGGGCGCGGTAATCACCTTCAATGTTCGGGACGGATTTATCTGCCTGGACCTGGTATTTGATATTTAGCTTCACCAACCTTGATCTCCACCGTTCCAGAAGGTTTGACACAAGCGTGCCCAACGTGATCGATTCGAGCTTGTACTCCATCGGGCGGACGAAAGTCAGGCTCGATTTTACCAGAGATGTGAGGCGTTCACAATCTTCCTCGAGCCTGGCGATGTTTTCCTGGTTCGGGTCTTCAGGCGGCAGATTGATCGCCAACAGCTGAAGACCGGTGAAGATGTTATTGATCGGATTCTTGACTTCATGAGCGAACGAAGCTGTCACCTCGCCGAGCAGGGCTCTTTGTTCGAGCTGCTGGTTCTTGAGACGATATTCCTCCTGCTCGCTCAGGTCGTGGAATAGAATAATGATGCTATTAAGGGCATTCTCATTGGTGATGGGGATAATGCGTACATTAGCCTGAAAGGATTCTCCGTTGCGACGGAAGAGCTTTAAACTGCTGATACTGCCGATACGCTGCTCGTTCTGCACCACCTGGAAAGAGGCTTTCAAGTCTTCTCCGCCGATTAAGACATTCTCGATCTTCTGTCCGGCGACTTCTTCAGTGGCATAGCCCAAATACAGCTCAGCAGAAGGATTCAATGCGCTGATGGTCAGGTCGGGCGATAAAATGATAACCCCATCCTCCATGGAATTAAAGATAGAAGAATTGGTGGAGACCTTGGTCATGTACTCCTGGATATCCAAGCGCAGCTGGGTGTTTAGGGCATGACCCTGGATGGTCGTGTTTATCTGCGAAGCTAAAAAGGTCAGCTGGGGCAAGAGATTATTGGAAGGGATGGAATTTTCTCCCAGAGCGACCAACAGACCGATGAAAGCATTGGTTTCGCCGATGGGAGCTGAGGCGAAGTAGGATATGTTCGATGCGTGCGCCAAACGATGGAGGCTGATGATGGCGCGCTTACCCTTTACCCACACATTGGGAGACTGAAGGTAGGAGAAATCCTGACCGCTGATCTCATCGGGTAAGGCATGATCAGACCCTGCGAGGGCAACCCGCTTAAGGCTGGGGTTTTGACTGCTGGCCTGGTAAATACAGAGGAAAGTGGCACCGGTCAAATCCAAACCGGTTTGTAAAAATGCCGAAAGCGATTCTTCCAAATCGGATGAAAGAAACGCCCGGGATAACTGATTTAAATGGTCCCAAAGTGAGTGGTAGCGCTCTTCCTCTTTCCTCTGCAAGCGGAACTGCTCGTCGAGCTCAAAGGTGATGAGGGAATATTTGTTATTCTCGCCGAGAGGGCTGAATGTGACCTGGACGGTCGATTTCGTGCCGCCGCGTTTGATCAGCTCAACAGGCGAGGGTTGTTTAATCGGCTCAACCTGCTCATTTTCATCCGTAGATTCAGCTTTGATCACTTGGAAGAGGCTACGGTAATCCACTTCTGCCAGCTCGCTGCGCGTGTAAGCGGTCAGCTCGGTGGCTTTTGAGTTGGCCAGAAATATGCGATTATTCAGATTGTTTATGATGACCGCTGCTTGAGAGAGATTGTTTAGAAGGGTCTCAATTTCAGCAGTTCCCAGTTGTGCGAATTGACTTTTTATGAAACTGCTAAACTGTGAGACTCTGTTCATGTTGGGGAAGCATCAAGCGCGGTTTAAAGAGATGATTGCGTAAATGGGCAGGCAGGATGCCTTCAATTGAACGATATTTCGCAACCGTCCGCCTGGCAACCGGGTAACCCATATCCGACAATAAGACTGCGATCTGTGAGTCGCTCAACGAATCTGATTCCTGATCGATGATCTGCTTTAGCGCAGTGCGGACGTGCAAGGAGCGGTCGAAGAACATGGCGAGCGGGACGATGCGCCGGTTAGGCAGCTGGACGGCCTTATCGGAGACAGCCCGGGACATGGTAGATTCATGCACTTCAAGCTCATCGGCCATATCGGCGCGGGTGATGGGTTTGAGATATGCATCGCCGTTTAGGATAAAATCTCGCTGGATGACTGCCAGCCTCTGCATTAAACGTACAATCGTGTGGTTGCGCTGCTGCAAGCATTTTACCAGCAAAGTTGCTTTCTCAATGTCTTCCTGCCATAGCTCGGATTTTTCTGCCGGTGCCTGCTGAAGGGCCTCACGGAATAATGGGTTGACACGAAGGGTGCCATAAAAAGGCATGGCGATTTCCACCATCAGAGGGCAATTCTCATCCTCAGAATTCCGGCTGATAATGATATCCGGAAAATGGAAGGTATTTTGTTGATTCTCCGATACCCCGTTGCTGGGTAGATCACCCCAATGAGCCCTGGCAGGGAAGGGATTCAAGTTATCGCTGATGAAACGGACGATTTCGCGTGCCTGTAAGGTGGGAATATTCAGATACTTTGCCAGTTCCGGCAGGTGATGCGGGCTCAGAAGCTCAATTCCTGCACGGATGGCTTCTTCAGCCAGGG
>JBGOYO010000019.1:0-14896 GCA_041479715.1 Anaerolineae bacterium | reverse complement strand
TGCCATCTTACATTAATATATATTATCCAATCCTTTTTGTCAATACTCAAATTATTCATGTTATTCAAACTTGAAAAGTGGACAGTTCAAGTTTAAACAACATTAGATTAATAAGTATTGACAATATATAATTAATTGCTATACTATACTTTGTAAGTCCATTGAACTTACAAAGTTTTTCAGCATTTTCTAGGAAACCAATCGATGCAAAAAGCTACCCGCCAACAGACGAAGGAACATAACACCAATCTCGTCCTGAAGACGATCTTCGACAATGAGAGCGTCGGACGCGCGGAGATCTCCCGTATCACCAGCCTGACTCGTACGACCGTGTCTGACATCGTAGCTGAACTGATCGCTGAAGGGCTAGTGAAAGAGGTCGGGATGGGTGTGTCCACCGGTGGAAAGTCTCCGATCCTGCTCAGCCTGGTGGCAGACTCTCGCTACCTTGTCGGTCTCGATTTAGCTCGTAAAAAGTTCAGCGGGGCGATTGTAAATTTACGCGGCGAAATCCGCTACAAAGTCGATCATGACATCCAGGGCTCGGATGGTGAGGCTGCTCTGGCTTCCGTCTATGCCATCCTCGACCGTTTGACTCAAACCTCATATAAACCTTTGGTGGGCATCGGAATCGGTACCCCGGGATTGATCAATACAAATGATGGCGTGGTCCTCAATGCAGTCAACCTGGATTGGAAGGATCTCTCACTTGCCCGACCGTTGCAAGATAAGTATCAGCTACCTGTCCAAGTATTTAACGACAGTCAGGCTGCCGCAATGGGCGAATATACCTATGGCAGAGACCATTCATCAGATGACAACCTGATCGTCATCAATGCCCGCAACGGGATCGGCGCAGGGATTATCATCAACAGGCAGTTGTTCCAAGGAGATGGTGGGGGTGCGGGAGAAATCGGTCATGTGGTTGTGGTGCCCGAGGGCGGACTGCTGTGTCGCTGCGGTAATCGCGGCTGTCTTGAGACCGTTGCCAGCTCACAGGCACTGGTCAAACGGATGCAGGCGCTTGTCTCACGATCCAGCTTAACCCAACCCCTTCAATTCACGCAAGAAATAACCTTGAATACCGTCGAGCAGGCTTTTATCAACGGTGATCCCCTGGCTCGCCAGGTGGTGCTTGAAGCCGGGCAGTATATGGGTATGGCGATCTCCAGCCTGGTTGGCACGCTCAATATCCATAAAATTGTGCTCATGGGTGATATGACCCGCTTCGGTCAACCCTGGCTGGAAGCGATTCAAGAGACAATATCACAGGCAACGCTCTCCAGGCTAGCGCAAGAAACCAAGGTCGAGATTGGACAATTGGGAGGGAATAGTATCATCCTGGGGTCTTCGGCTATGTTGGCGAATAATTATTCACTACTTTTTAAATCTCAAACCTTACGCGGTTCAGGAAATTTGCTGACTTTTACTTAGGGTATAAAACCCATGAATGATGGCTTCAAACTGGCGAAGCTCAAATATGTACCACCGATGGATGTAGGATTTCGCCCGGCTGCTGTGGCGAATCGTCTTTTCGCACGAGATGCTGAATCAGTGGGTGTGCCATTGGTCATCGGGCTGCAAAGAGGCGATGGGATGCTCTCCCGGTTCGAAACCCGGGTTTTCCCTGAAGATCACCCACAGGCTCAGGCGAATCTGTACTACGCTGAACGCATCCTCAAATTCCTGCTCTGGCAGCGCGGCGGCAACAAAGTATACGTCGGTGGTCCACCCAGCATTGGCGCATACCTCAAGAACTGTTATGCATCGAGTGGAATCCGGAAATTCGATTACCACTTCATGAGCGAACAGGTCTATGAGAAAGCGTTCAGCGTGGATCTGTGTGACGCATCACAGGTACCAGCTGCCCATGATACCGGTGAAGCCCTGGGGCGCCATCTGGAAGGTTGCCGTGTCGGCTTTGATCTGGGAGCCTCCGACCGTAAGGTCAGTGCAGTCATCGATGGGCGCGTGGTCTACAGCGAGGAAGTCATCTGGGAGCCTCGCAATCACTCCGATCCCGAGTATCACTACCGCGAAATCCTAACAGCAATAGAGACGGCCGCTTCGAAGCTGCCGCGGGTCGACGCAATCGGTGGCAGCTCGGCGGGGATTTATATTGACAACCGCCCAATGGTGGCTTCCCTCTTCCGCAGCATCCCCCCCGAGCGTTATCCCGAAATTCGCAATCTATTCCTGCGAATTCGTGATGAGCTTAATATCCCCCTGGTGGTCATTAACGACGGGGATGTCGCTGCTCTGGCGGGATCGATGTCCCTTGAAGATAACGGTATCCTGGGAATCGCAATGGGCTCCAGCCTGGCAGCTGGGTATGTTGATTTGCAAGGACACATCATGGGTTGGTTGAACGAGCTGGCTTTTGCACCGATCGACTACAGCCCGAACGCACCCGTCGATGAATGGTCAGGCGATATCGGCTGCGGCTCACAGTATTTCTCACAACAATGCGTTTTCCGGCTGGCGCCACGGGCAGGCATTCCCATTCCCGGCAATATCGCTGACGCAGAGAAGTTGAAATTCGCCCAGGATAAACTGGATGCTGGACATGAAGGCGCGGTGAAGATCTGGCAGAGTATGGGGATTTACCTGGGTTACGCCCTGGCGCATTACGCAGACTTCTACGACATAAAGCACGTGCTTATCTTGGGACGGTGTACTTCCGGGCAGGGAGGATCGCTGATTCTGGAGCAAGCGCGCAAGGTGCTGGAGGTCGAGTTCCCACAGCTTGCTGCACGCTTGCAGGTACAACTCCCAGATGAACGCAGCCGACGGGTCGGCCAATCGATAGCCGCCGCCAGCTTGCCGGTAGTCGATAAGATAGAAGAGGCAGTGTGATGGCAATCAAAACACTGATGCCTCATTTTATATATAAGCTGGTTTCGACCTTCGGAGTTTAGCATGATCTTTCACCTCCCCACTGCTGAAGTCTTTGTCCCCGACGGGTTGCCCGCTGAAGCGGCACTCGCCCGTACAACCCATCTAGCTGTCAGCGCACACCAGGATGACATTGAGATCATGGCGGCTGCCCCAATCCTTGATTGCTTCCAGCAGGAGGATAAATGGTTCACTGGTGTGGTGCTTACCGATGGACGCGGCTCACCGCGTGAAGGGCTTTATAAAGATTATGCCGATGAAACCATGCGCCTAGTGCGCTTCAAGGAGCAGAGGAAAGCCTCCATCATCGGTGAATATGCCGCCCAGATTATGCTGGATTATCCCAGTAAGGTCATCAAGGATGGATCGGATCGGCAGCCCGTCGAAGACCTTGTCCAAATCTTGCAAGCCACCCATCCGCAATTCGTCTACACTCACAATCTTGCTGATAAACACGACACTCACGTTGGCACGGCGCTCAAAATCATCACCGCCATCCGCAGCCTACCTGAAGGCGAGCGCCCGCAGAAGTTATTTGGATGCGAAGTCTGGCGCGACCTCGACTGGATGGTAGATGACGATAAAATCTCATTTAACCTATCGGCTCATCCCAACCTGCAGGCAGCCTTGTTGGAAGTTTTCGATTCGCAGATCTCCGGTGGTAAGCGCTACGACCTGGCCAGCCTGGGACGCCGGCGCTCAAATGCCACATATTTTGAATCTCACGAAGTGGATATCACCACGGGCTCGTCTTACGCGATGGACCTGACTCCCCTGATCCGCTCTCCTGAGAAAGAAATTATCCCCTTTGTACAGGAACACATCCGACGATTTTCGCTTGATGTTGCCAACCGCCTGACCCGCTTAGGCTGATCTGATTTAAAAACCAATGAAATCATTTTCGGAAAGTTCCCGTACAGGTACCGACATAGTATATATAGAAAGGAGGATCTGGTAAAACTCGGACGAATTTGAAACTCAAATCTGATCGATCCTTTGTTGCGAAGTTAATCTATTCTGAAAATATTGAAAAGGAGAAGAAACACATGCGTACGAAATTGGTAACCTTATTATTGCTGGTGAGCGTCCTGGTTACGGGGTGCGCTACAGCAACCACTCAAGCCCCTGCTGCATCTCTCGTTCCACCGACAGCCCAGATAATCAGGGAGACGGCTGTTCCTCAGACGCCCCAAACGATCCTCCAAACGGTTGTCTCGCAGGTTGTAGTAACTCCCACTCCCGGTCCAAATCCAGAAGCTGTGATCCCAAATGTTGAACCGAATGCCAAAATCACCTTCTGGACCTTCTGGCTTTCGCCGACCTTCGATGAATACATCAAGAACACCATCGCTCGTTTCAACGAAGCCTACCCCGGTGTTACGGTGAATTGGGAAGATCACCAGGCTACATTCCAGGATGACTTAAAGGCTGCTTTTGCGGCCGGGAATGCGCCGGATGTCATCAACCTGTCTGTTGGTGAAGGGTGGGTTAGTGATTATGCCACTCAGGGCTTGCTGCTCCCCCTCGACGATAAAGTGCCCCAGAGCGTGAAGGATATTTACTTCCCCGGGCTGTGGAAAGAGCAGTTGGTCAATGGCGTGAACTTCCAATTCCCGTGGTACAACTTCGTAGCTGTTGAGCTCATCAACTCCCAGCTATATATTGGCACTCCACAGACGGACAACACAGGAACTATTACCGGCTACACGGGCGGGGCTGATCTGAAAGTCGCGGACTTCCCCACGACTATAGATGGCCTTCCTGCGCTGTGTGAGACCATCAAGGCCAAGACAAACACCCTGTGCGACATCCGCCTGACCGTCAATGATCTGCTGGCGCAGATGGTTTATGAAGGTAATGTCAAGGTCATCAGTGATGATGGCAAGACATTCACCTTCAACTCGCCTGAAGGTGTTGCCTGGCTGCAGATGTATGTGGATATGGTGAAGGCCGGAACTGTGGACAAGACCATCCTCGTATCCGATCAGGACCGTGATGGACTCAACCTGTTTGAAACTGGAAGAGCAGCCTTCTATCAGACGGGTCCTAATCTGATCCGTGACGTGCGCGCCAACAACCCCGGTGTATATGGCTACCTGGCTGTTGTGCCTGCACCGATCGGAAAATCAGGCGTCGCTGGCAAGGGCGGAATGGGAATATCGGTGAATGGGAAGACCCAATATCCCAATGCGTCGATCGCCTTGGCTCAATTCTTCACCAATCCAAAGAGCATGACCGAGTTTGCGAAACTGGTGGCTGTCTACCCATCCTCTCCCTCAGCTTATGACGACCCATTCTTCTCCGCCCCGTCAGTAGCCATCGAGGATAGCGCCAAACCTGCTGCGAAGGAATACATTTCCAAGCTGGCAGACATCGTCCCCTCAATCCCAAATAAAGCTGATGTCAACGCAATTGTCCTGAAGTATGTCCAGGAAGCGCTTTTCAATGGTGTACCCACTCAAAAAGCTTTGGATGACGCAGTTGCCGAGGCAAATGCCTTACTCAAGTAACACCTAACATGCAATCACAGCCCTCTCCCTTTGGGGAGAGGGCTGGTTGAGGTTGTGATTCCCCATATGATAAAAAAGTTTTCCCTCACGCCTTATCTTTTTCTAACACCTGCACTGCTCGCCATCGCTATTTTTGTCCTTTACCCAATTTTTGCGGTCGTCTATTATAGCTTTACCGATTACACCATCGTTAACCCGCCAGTTTGGGTCGGTCTGCGCAATTACAGTTCCCTGATCCACGACACGACCTTCTGGAGGGCATTAGGCCATTCATTTGTGTACCTGCTGGTGACACCGACGCTGATTTTCCTTTCCATCATCCTCGCAATCATTGTCGATCGTAAGCTCCCCGGGATTAGTGCCTATCGCGCCTTGTTTTTTATCCCCGTCATCAGTGGCAGTATTGCTGTCGGCATTGCCTGGAGGCTAATGTTGGACACCAATGGAATTATTAACGCCTTACTCCTCTCAATAGGCCTACTCAAGGAACCAATTCAATGGCTGGCTGAACCGATCTATACCTTACCGTTTTGTATGTTAATGACTGTTTGGCTAGGGGTGGGTTATTATATGATGATCTTTCTCGCCGGCTTGCAAAACATACCTGGTGAGTTGTATGATGCCGCCCTGATCGATGGTTGCAATTCCTGGCAAAAGCATTGGTACGTCAGCGTCCCAGGCCTCCGTCCACAGATCACGTTCGTTACCATTATCTCGAGTCTGGCTGCACTGCAAGTATTTAATGAAGTATTCACCCTGACTAATGGAACTGGGGGCGTTTTACAGAGCGGTTATACAGTTGTGTATTACCTATGGCAGCAAGCTTTCAGATTAAGCCATGCAGGTAAAGCATCGGCGATCGCCATGGTGCTCTTGCTAATTACGTTGATCTTTTCAATGATGAATATCCGCCTTCTCGAACGAGGTACGGAGGCTGAATAATGAAACAAACTCAAGCGAACAAAGATCATACTGTTGTCGTAATTCGCCGTTCGTTCGAGACCATTATCTTATATTTCGTCCTATCCTGTGTTGCCATAGTGACCGTTTTCCCATTTCTGTGGGTTTTCTTCACCTCATTCAAAGGACCAACGGATGTAGTTTATTCTGTCCCACCCCAGCTCCTTCCACACCATCCAACTTTGGATAACTACATCAGGGTCTGGAATCTCTTGCCGGTCGGCCGTTTCTTCCTGAACAGCATTATTGTAGTTGTGAGTGTGGTAGTCTTGAACACACTGTTCTGCTCTCTTGCCGCGTATCCTTTAGCCAAGATGAAATTCCGCGGTGCCAATGCAATTTTCTATCTGCTCCTGGCGACTTACATCATTCCTCCGGCGCTCACTGCCATTCCCAGCTACATCCTGGCGGTCAAGTTTTTTCATTACTACAACCATATTCAAGCGGCGATCTTCCCCTATCTCGCCACCGTGTTCAGCATCTTTCTCTTGCGTCAGGCCTTCAAGGGAGTACCCGACGACCTGCTGGATGCTGGACGAATGGACGGTGCCAGCGAATTCAGAATCTGGTGGAGTATCGTCATGCCTGTTGTACGCCCATCGCTTGCCACAGTCGCGATCATCACTTTCGTCGAGCAATGGAATAACTTCTTCTGGCCTTCATTGGTACTCCCCACCTTAACGAACAAAACCCTGCAGGTTGGACTGGTGGCACTGCAAGGGGCTTTCGTGAGCGATTCGCGCGGCACCGCGGCCGGTGTGGTGATGACAATTGTCCCGATGATCCTTTTCTTTGTTTTACTCCAGCGCCAGTTTATTAAAGGTTTGACCGGGGCGGTGAAAGGTTAGTTCATCAAGATCAATATCTTGAAACCCGGGATGCCATTCTTGTCCCCTATCTGAATATAGCGACTCCCGAATAGGTGATGAGCGTACTGGAGGTCAGGAGTCTCGGAAAAATATATTTTTCTTTCGAAGATGAGTAATTATGCCTGATCATGAATTGAAATCCTCTGCCGAATTGAAAGTGGTCATTTTGGCTGCTGGAAAAGAGTCTGGCGCACCCGATGCGAGGCTGATTTTGCTCCAGGACCTGGCAGGTCTTAAGGTCGTCGACTATGTGTTCCAAAAAGCGGTCCAGCTGGTACCGCCCACTGACATCTATGTTATCGTCGGTCGCGGGGAAGAGGAGATGCGCCTCCACCTGGGGAATGACTATACATTCATTCACCAGGAAGCACAGCTGGGAACCGGTCATGCGGTTTTGCAACTTGAGCCCATGCTCAAAGACCTGCATGGTGACTTGCTCATTCTCTACGGTGATACGCCCCTCTTCCGCACCGATTCAATCCGCGGCCTGCTTAACCGCCATCGCCTGCGCAAGGCCGAGCTCACGCTTCTAACGGCAGTTGTCGACCGCGCTTACCCGTATGGGCGCATTATCCGTGACAGCAGCGGGAATATTATCGACATTATCGAGGAAACGGAAGCGACTGACATCGTTCGCAAGATCCGGGAGTTGAACCTGGGTGCGTACGTAGTGCGCACCGACACCATTTTCCCCGCCTTGGAAAAACTCACCCCCTCGCCGGTTGACGGCACCTATCGGTTTACAGATTGTGTCCATCAGCTCATCCGATCGGGTCTGAAGATCGAATCATATCAGACCTATGACCAGGATGAGGTGCAGGGTATTAATACCTCGGACGACCTGGCGTACGCTGAGTTCATTATTAAAAAACGGCTCTTCCAGCCCCATCGGCTGGAAGATGAGGACCGGGTGGCTTTTGGCACCGGTGGTTGGCGTGCCGTGATCGGCGAAGGTTTCACCATGCACAACGTGCGTAGGTTGTCGCAGGCATTGGCGAACGAGATCACCCGCCAGGGTCATGAACACCGTGGCATTGTCATCGGCTTTGACCGCCGCTTTCTCTCCGACCGGGCAGCCGAAACTGCCGCTGAGGTTTTTGCTGGGAATGACATCCCCGTGGTCCTGCTTGCCGAGGATGCCCCCACCCCGCTCATCACTTACGCCACGGCATTATTGAATTCAGCATACGGTTTAGCTTTCACGGCCAGCCATAATCCGCCGGAATGGAATGGCTTAAAGGTATTTCGCGGGGATGGTGCATTACTCCTCGATGAGGAGACCCAACAGATCGAGGCTGAGACCAACCACCTGACCTCCAATGAGGTGGTGAAGCTTGACCTGGATTTGGCGCTTGAAGCTGGTCTCATCCGCCGCCGTGACATGACCAATGATTATGTTGATGCGGTCGAGAAGCTGATCGATCTCAAGACGATCCGTAGGGCAGGACTTCGCGTCATCGTCGATCCGATGTACGGAGTGGGTCAGCTCACCCTCGGCATCATTCTCACCGAGGCGCGCTGCCGGGTGACTTTTATCCACGAGCGCCATGACCCTCTCTTCGGAGGGCATTCCCCAGCCCCAAACCTGGCGGCTTTACGGTTGCTAACCACCCAGCTCATTGAGGGTAAATATGATCTCGGCCTGGCTACGGATGGCGATGCCGACCGCATTGCCATCGTGGACGAAAAAGGGCGTTATATATCAACCAACGATTTATTGCTCCTGGTTTACTGGTACCTACACGAGGTGCGGGGCGAGCGGGGTGGAGTGGTCCGAAACTTGGCAACGACGCATTTACTCGATCGGATGGCGGTTGCGTTCGGTGAAAAGGGTATCGAAGTCCCGGTAGGCTTTAAACACGTCGCTGCAGCCATGGTCGTCCACAGCGCCCTGCTCGGTGGAGAGTCGAGCGGTGGCCTCACCGTGCGTGGGCACATCCTGGGCAAAGATGGGATTTTCGCGTGCGCCCTCGTAGTCGAGATGTTGGCGCGCACGGGTAAATGTATTTCCGAGATCCAGGAAGAAGTCTGGAAAATCACAGGTCGATTGTATGGGCTCGAGGAGAGCCTTCAAGCCACCCCTGAAATGCGCGTGCGGATCCCAAAATTGATGAAGGAAACGGAGATTCCCTCAATCTGTGGATATCCCGTGCTGTCCATTTCCTATGAGGATGGCACCAAGGTGCTGTTGGAAAATGATAATTGGGCCCTCCTACGCTTCTCAGGTACAGAGCCAGTTTTGCGTTTGATGGTTGAGGCTGATTCCACCGAAAAAAGCTCAGGAGATGATCGGTTGGCTTAAGCAGTTCTGTTCTTCGGCCAACCAGGGTTCTGATGTGGACGGGACAAATTCACAATCCTGATTGGATGACTGCATTAACTGCCTAGCCTTCACATATAATTACACAGATATCTGGAGAGAGAATGCGTTACGGAAAGTTTGACGACGAAAATCGCGAGTATGTGATTGAGCGGCCCGATATCCCTGTCTCGTGGACCAATTACATCGGCGTTCGGGACCTGTGTGCAGTCCTCTCGCACAACGCCGGAGGCTACTCATTTTACAGGTCAGCCGAACACCACCGCATCACCCGTTTCCGCCAAAATGGGGTCCCCCTCGATCGACCCGGGCACTATGTATATATACGTGATGACGAGACCGGCGATTATTGGTCGATCTCCTGGCAGCCGGTCGGCATTGACCTCACGCGTGCCAGATATGAAGTCCGCCATGGTCTGTCCTATTCCAGGTTTATGTGTGAAACCGAGGGTATCCAGTCGGAGCAGTTGGTTTTCATCCCGATCGAAGACGACGTGGAACTCTGGGATGTACGCCTGAAGAATATGACTGACAAACCGCGCCACCTGAGCGTTTTTTCCTACGTCGAGTTTTCCTTTCATCACATCGAGATCGACAACCAGAATCTACAGATGAGCCTGTATGCCAGTGGCACGAATTACCTTAACGGCATCATCGAGTATGATTTCTTTTATGAACCTTGGACATTTCATTACATGGCCTCCAGCTTTACACCCGATAGTTTCGACTGCGTTCGGGATCGTTTTTTGGGGACTTACCATACTGAATCGGACCCTGAAGCTGTTATCAACGGGAAATGCTTCGGCAGCAGCGAGCTGGGGGGTAATTCCTGCGGCGCACTGCATAAACACCTGACCCTCAAACCAGGCCAAGAAGAACGTCTCATCTTTATGTTGGGCGTTGGGTCGCGTTCCGACGGTCAGGCGATTAAGGAAAAGTATTCCAGTTTCGCTGAAGTGGATGCCGCTTTTGCGGTCTTGAAGGAGTATTGGCAGAAGAAGTTGGATGTCTTCCATTGTAAAACGCCTAACCCCGGCTTGAATACGATGGTCAACATCTGGAACCTGTACCAGGCTGAGACCTGCGTAGTCTGGTCGCGCTTCGCCTCGTTCGTTGAGGTTGGCGGACGTACTGGGTTGGGCTACCGCGACACCTCCCAGGATGCGATGAGCGTCCCACACACCAACCCTGAAAAGGTTAGGCTGCGCTTGCTCGAGTTGCTACACGGGCAGGTTAAGCAGGGCTACGGCTTGCATCTATTCGACCCCGAGGTGTTCATGCCGAAGGAGAATAAGCTGCCAGGGGTCAGGTTGCCCACTATCGTGCCAACGCCTAATCCGGCGGATATTATTCACGGGCTGGAAGATACCTGTTCGGACGATGCTCTGTGGATCATCGCCTCCGTCTGCGAGTATGTTAAGGAGACCGGTGATATCGCCTTCTTTGACCAGGTTGTGCCATTTGCTGATGGCGGAGAAGCTTCAATCTATGAACACCTGAAACGCTCATTGGATTTCTCCGCCATACAGGTGGGACCAACCGGTGTCTGTAAAGGGTTGCGCGCCGATTGGAATGATTGTCTCAACCTGGGTGGTGGTGAGAGCGCCATGGTCTCGTTCCTCCACCATTGGGCATTAATGAATTTCATCGAGGCTGCCAGCTTTCTGGGTCGTGACCAGGATGTCCAAAAGTACACGCTCATAGCGGAAAAAGTACGCAAAACCTGTGAGGACAATCTATGGGACGGAGAATGGTACATCCGCGGCATCACCCGCAAAGGTATAAAAATTGGTTCCAATAAAAACAGAGAGGGAAAGATTTTCCTTGAGAGCAATAGCTGGGCAGTGTTGTCTGAAGCAGCTTTACCCGAGCGTGCCCGGAGCTGCATGGATGCAGTGGAGAGGTATTTATCATCCCCCTTCGGCATCCACTTGCTCTGGCCAGCCTACTCCAGGCCGGACGATGACATCGGCTATGTGACCCGTGTTTACAAGGGTATCAAGGAAAATGCCTCGATCTTCAGCCACCCAAATCCCTGGGCGGTAGTGGCTGAGTGCAAACTGGGTCGCGGTGATCGGGCAATGAAATACTATGATGCCCTCCTGCCTTATAACCAGAACGACGTAATCGAAGTCCGCCAGGCCGAGCCGTATTCCTATTGCCAGTTTATCATGGGACGTGACCACACCGCTTTCGGCAGGGCGCGTCACCCCTGGCTGACCGGCAGCGCAGGCTGGATGTACCATGCAGTGACACACTGGATCCTCGGGGTGCGTCCATGCTACACAGGTCTCATCATCGACCCGGTTATCCCTGCTAGCTGGCGCGAATTCGAGGTGACTCGTCGGTGGCGCCAGGCTACCTATCAGATCAAGATAAATAATCCAAAGGGTGTTCAAAAAGGGGTCAAATCAATTATTTTGAATGGGAATACTGTAGAGAATCCAATCCCGCCTCAGCTCGAGAAGTCGATCAATCAGATCATAGTCGAGCTGGGCTGACCGACTGTGTTAACCCGGTAATTACTTTCCCAAGCCAGGAGAAAACCTGGGAGTCACATAGCGAAGGCAGGATTTGTTAATGCACTATTCCAGAATATAACCAGCCAATAATAATGTATCCAACTCAGGCAAGGTGTCGAAGACCAACTCATTAAGAATCATACTCACCACCAGAAATAACAAAAAGGCCGGCTTATTAGTCGGCATTAGGGGGAAAAAGCATGAAATTTTGTGGACCTGGAGGGATTCGAACCCTCGACCTCTTCAGTGCAATAGATGAGCAGATAGGGGAAAAGGGGGAAAAAGTTGTCTATTACGTCTAATCTGTGCCAAAAATCACCATACAACTCGCTGCACTCGTTGCGGGCTGTTACAGCATATCTGTACCCAAATTGTTCCCAAATTGTACCCGCAGTATGAAGCAAGCAAAGACGACCCAAAGCCCTGTCCTGAGGGGGAAATAAGAAAAAATATTTCCGTCTTCAGAAATTAGTATTTGACCGATTTGGGCTTTAGCCCTCCGCAAGCCATGCCACTTTTAGTGGCTGTGGTTAGGAGCTTTAATACGATTGATGTTATACTCCAACCAATGTGGGACCTCGGTCTGCACAGTCGCCACTTCGGTGGTCGCACCTTAACAATAGATTGTGTTGCTGGTTCCAGTCCCAAAACCTCGGACTGGGTAAAACACTTTGAGTGTTCTAGCATAGGTGCACAATATTTGGGTGGGACACACCCGTTAGGAGTTAACGTAGGCAGTTGTGTCATGCGTTTCCTAAGAAGCCCCACGGCTTTATCCGTAGGGGAGTGTCACGAAACGGCTCGAACGCGAGAACCAGTGGCTTACAAGGATGATACTAAAAAGTGGTTCCCTGTATGGTGCAAATATTCCGTTCGTCCAGAACGCACAAAAGATTATCTCATTAACCCAGAAGTAATACCTAAGAAATTCGATGGATGAGTGAAGTAACCAGGATAACCATACTGCCGCATCCCTACACCATAATTATTAATAGCAAGCCCTCCGCATTCAATACTTTGCAGAGGGTTTTTAGTTTAAGGAATTTTTATAAAGATGTGGAATTATCGTCATGAGGATAACATCCCAGTCCAATTGAGCAGTTGAATATCTTTCCGTTCCCCTGCCAATGCTTCCAACTGTTTCGTAAAGCCAGATCTTGAACAAATTGCATAGGTTATTTTTTGTTTCCCAGTTTCGTTTAAAATGGCAGCCGTCTTGTCTTCCAATTCCTGGAAGATATCGATACCAACAGAGCGGCTGGCCCATTTGCACTCGACAAGCATGGCGTTGCCTGATCCCAAGAGAACCAGATCAACTTCTTGGTTGGCTTGCCACCAGCTGCCTATTTTTTCTGGAACAAAGTTCAGGCGGCCGGCCAGACCCTGACGCCAGAAATATTGCTGGCAAACCTGTTCAAAAATTGGGGCGGTAAAATGGTCCAGTTCTGGGGCGATTGAAGTTTCCATGACAACGGATTTTGCCCCGCGTTCCAATTGTGACCAATAAGGCAGGACAAACCGGAACCAGAAGCGCAGGAAATTATCTTTGAGCCGATAGATACCCCGCCGGCTTTTATGAGGCTGCGTCTCGGTAACAGGTACGCAACGTTCAACAAGGCGCAATTGCTGGAGAGTTTCCAGATACGCAGTGATACTATCCATGCCGGTAGCCTGCTTGATCTCATTCGGGCGGGTGTTGCCGGCCGCAATCGCCTGCAATACTGCGTAATAATTCCTTGGTTCCCGAAGCTCCTGTTGCAGGATAAAGCGGACCTCATCGTAAAGCAGAGAGCCACGTTCCAAAATGCCATTCAGAATATTCGTTTCCAAAGTTTGCCCAGAACGGATGGTTTGCAGATAGGCTGGTGTGCCTCCATAAACGGCATAGATGCGCAGGCGGTCATCGGGCTTGAACTTATCAAAGAAAAATTGGGCATCGAAGAATTCCATTGGTTCAAGCAGATATTGTGCCGTCCTGCGTCCATACAGGGGGGCCTGATATCCAAGGACAGTCTCTTCCATCATGCCGATGTAAGAACCACACAGGATAAGCATGATGCGGGTGTTCTTGAGAACCTGATCCCAAAGACGCTGGAGGATGGATGTAAGTGGGGGATAGGCTGCAACCATATAGGGGAATTCGTCCAGAACCACGACAAGGCGCTCCGATTGTGACTGGTGTGCCAGCGTCATGAAAAGATCATCCCAGGTATTGTAGACCGCGCCAATTTGGCCCGAACCAAATATGGCATTATTGATCACGGCGGACAAATTGGCGCGCAATACGGGTTCTGAAACCTGGTCGGCGACAAAGAATACATGGCGTTTTCCCTCACAGAAATGAGCAAGCAATTCTGTTTTACCAACACGCCGCCGGCCATACAGGACAAATAGTGCAGCCTGGTTGGTTGCATAGTTTTTTTCGAGAAGAGACAGTTCTGCTACCCGGTTGACAAACATGGTGCCTCCCGTAAGATAAGTGCGATTATGATAATCATGCTTATCTTATCACAAACGTGGGAAAACACAAAGAATACGCACGGTATTTCAACTACTCTCTGTGAATAAAAACCTTTGGAAGTCCAGGTAGCCGAAAGAGTTGTCCTGGTTACTTAGCTTATCCACCAGCTATGTTGGGATACTAGAAGCGGTTTTTGCAAAACATAAAGGCTGTATTATGTGACTACTCCCCACGCCTAAAGGCGGGAGCTTCCAGGGCATAGCCCAAAGACTCTAGCCCGAGTCTCAAAATATTATTTGCCGCATTTTCGTCTCGATCCATTACGAGACTACAGACTGGACAGGCATGAACTCGAACTG
>JBGOYO010000018.1:0-14913 GCA_041479715.1 Anaerolineae bacterium | reverse complement strand
GCAGGAAGTAGTCATAACCTCCCCGGTCTTGCGGAAAACTGAAATGGTCTAGACGTTCTGCCTTTTCGTTTACCACGACCACCACGTTCTTCTCCAGAGCCAGGTCAACACCTGCGTGCAGGGTCCCTGGTTGGACTTGCGTTAACTGCTTGGCTATGTTAGATTTGGACATGAGGTATCCTCCTAAGTACGGTTTGATCCATAATTGGTTCATGTACACAGAGGATACCTTACTCTTATTTCGCTATACTAGGTTTTGTGGGACATCGTAAGCGGGATTTCGACACCGGTGCTTATCTGTCCAGTATATGCCCCTACGTCACAGTTATTCTCATGTGCCTCCAAACGCTCTATCCATAACCGCGTGTTGGTATCTTGACGCAACCCATCCACGATAGAGAAAAGCGGTTCGTAATCGCGGCTCTGTAGGAAACTGCGTGCACGAATGTGAAAGTTCTTCTCCACCACCACCGGAGCGCCCAGGTTGCCCTTGGGCACCCGGATGGTGACGAAATCGGCCGCATCCTGGACATCATTGAGCGGCTTTTGAGACATCCAGCATTTGATATAGTTCGTCCATCCTGAAGATTTCGTGGAGAGCCAGACATCCTGGATTCGCTCATGTCGCTGAGCTGGAATGAGAGGTTTTGTCAGCAACTCAATATAGCTCTATCTGACAACCAATGATGAGATTTGAATATTACTGGGATAAATTATATGAGAATCTGAAGAAAATCTGCAAGATTTTGTTTTTTTAATTATAATAGCCGTTGCTAATTCTCGCATAGCGTCAAATTCATCAGCTCTGGTAAACCAGAGTCGGATCAACTCGGGTTCAATAAAGGAGCAGGGTATGTTGAGCAGTTCGATAGGGATGCGCGAGCAAGATCGTTCAGAGAGGGAAAAATTTGAGAATGAGATGAAGCACATCCTGAGCGCCAGTAGCGAGGCGGGCATAGTCCTGCGAGTGATCGGGTCGCTAGCTTTTCAATTGCATTGTCCCAAATTTGGATATCTGCAAGCAGCGCTTGGGCGCGCCTATACAGACATCGATTTCGCTTCATACAGCCGGCAATCCAAAGAGATTAGGGAGCTGATGACTCACCTGGGCTACCATGAAAATCGCGAGGTTTTCATCATTTCTGAAGGGGATCGCGCTATCTTTGAAAATTCTAAGATCGGCATTCACACGGACGTGTTCTACGGGAAGCTGGCCTTCAGTCACATCATATATTGGAATAATCGGCTGGAGATCGACAACCCTACCATTCCCCTGGCAGAGCTTCTGCTCGAAAAAATGCAGATCGTGAGGGTTAATGAAAAAGATATCATCGACACGATCATGCTGCTGCTCGAGCATCCCTTGGGGGATAAAGACCACGAGACAATAAACATTAAATATATTGCCGGTCTGTGCAGTGCCGATTGGGGCCTATGGCGCACAACCACGATGAACCTGGATAAGGTACGACAGCTGGCCCAGGGATACCCTCAATTGACAGCCGAGCAAAAAGAAAAGGTCGCATCTCAAGTGGATACGGCTCTGGTACACATTGATAAAGAACCAAAATCGCTTGCCTGGCGATTACGCGCCAGGGTCGGTGATCGGGTGAAGTGGTATCGCGATGTGGATGAGGTACAGTAAGGGGAGTAGGTTATGAAAAAACTTGTCCGCGATCTAATGCACCTGTGTTTGCATACGTGTCATTCGGAGGCCACATTAGGTCAGGTAGCCGTCTTGCTTACTGAATACCATGTCCATGCCCTGATTGTGGTGGATGCCAAAGATAACCCGTTAGGTATAATCTCCGATTATGACCTGCTGGCTGGTGAATGGCTGGCGGTCAACCCGGAGGGGCTGTACACGATGCGCCAGCTGACTGCAGGCGAGCTGATGTCCTCACCAATTGAGACTGTTCAAGCCAATCTTCCGATAAAAACCGCTGCTCATAAGCTGGTCGAAAAGGATATCAACCGTCTCCTGGTCACTGAACAAGGCCGACCGGTAGGAGTCATCTCGACCTCCGACTTTGTTTCCAGCATTGCCAAGGAAGAGCCGCCTTTACGTGAGACCGTCGCCGATGTGATGTCGGATACTATCCTGGTGTGCCGCGATAAAACACCCCTGGCATCAGCTGCCCGGACGATGACCCAGGCTGGCTGGCGGTCGGTGCTCGTGGTTAATGCCAAAGGTAAACCGATGGGAGTGGTAAGCGGAAAAGACCTGATGCCATACGTCGTGAATGGCGTGGATGAAAAGCTCACGGTATCCCATATCATGCATCCCGTCCTGACGATCGATATCCATGCCCGCTTGCAAGAAGCGGCGAATCTTATGATTCAAAAACATTACCACCGTCTGGTGGTGGCAGATCGTAATGATCCACAAGCCTTCCCGCTCGGCGTTATTTCTTCTAATGATATCGTCGCAGAGATGGCCAAGCCTGATTCGATCTGGCAACAACGATAACTGCATTGGAGATTTTCTAGCTGTTTAGAGCTGTTTCTGTTTGTGATTCACCTAGACATAGTGACATCTAAATATGCTTCTTGGTGCACAAGAGGCTATGTCACGGGTGCTTAAATGAGCAGGAGCTAGAGATTTTTCGATCACCCCCTGGGTGGAGACATCACAATTAACAACTTCTGCATCGATATCGGGGGAAAAGCGTTCGTCCTGCACATCCCAGAAACGGATACGGAACTATTGGGGATTAAACGTGATTACGAGTATGCTGCTAACCTGGCTGCTGATAAGCTGGGCATCGTGCCAGAGGTATTTCATTATATCCAGCCTGAAGGATATATCATCACCCGATTTATAACTGGCCGGCCAATCCTCCCGGAGGAAATCTCCCGGCCTGAGAAGATCCTACACGTAGCGCATGCGCTGCGGCAAGTCCATGGCCGAATGAAACATCGATGGGCACTCCGAATGGGTTGTCTGGGGGTTGGACGTACGCCGCTTTAGCTCCAACTATCACAGTCAGGATTTTACGGTTGCACGCACTCCTGAAACCTATACAGAGTATTATGATATTCACTTCTCCAACGAGGAGCGTCTCTCGCGCCGCGCCTGGGTTTTTCCCCCATTTACGATCGCTTACGCGACCTGGGATGTCACTTTGGTGAGAAGGCCGGCTGGGAATGCCCCAACTGGATCCAACACTACGAAGAGAAAGCCACGCATGGGCACGAGCCTAAAGGCGGGGCGCACCACAACTGGTCGCACTCTATCGGTTATAAACATGTTCAGACTCGCGAAAATGCCGGCTTCTTCGACGAAACCTCGTTCAAAATGTTCGAAGTGCGCGATCCTAACACTTTGAAATTCTTGAACCACATCTGTGTCAACGATATCGACTAGCCGGTCGGGAGGAGTCTCGCATATGCATACCTGCCAGTCGAATGCTCGAAACCCGGAACCCCATTGAGTGTTGAATTCTTCGGGACACAAGTTGATGTGGAAGTCATGAAATCACCGCTGTGGGATCCCGAAGGAGATCGTATTCGAGCCTAGTACCGCAACTTCCACTGCGTAAGTTCGGTTACGTCAATCGGGTATAAGATCACAGTAATTAAAATAGTTACCTCTCAAGAAAGTCTCGCCTACTGTAAATGGTATACCTCGTTTGAAGATCGGTCCATCGTAGACGAAGGTATGATATTCACCGTTTTCCCCACAAACATTTGCTGTTTTGGGGAAGTCATACACGAATTTCCAATCAATTGTCCTACCGATAAACTTCCTATCGAGGGCATGCGTATTAATAGCTACGACAATCGCTTTAAATTCCAACGTAATAAATGACTCTAAGATTCGGAATTCATCTCTTTTCCAAAGAGGGAAGATCGCCTTCATTCTCAGCCTGGCGAGATTCAGCTCACGATATTTTCTCAAGTCTTCGCGAAAAATGTCACCAAAAACGACCGAGGTCACCCCTAATTCTTTGTATTTCTTCAAAGTATGCACAAGACTGGGCTCATAATCGGCATTGGATGTATGACTCGATATAGACACCTTTTCTAAAGAAAAGCCGAGGGACTCTGCCTGCCTTTCGAGCAAGCTGAACCGGACATCGTGCATATCGAGACGATCATTATTACCCGTTATGGTTGTCAACAACCCGGCCACTTGGTATTTCTTGTTTGAAAGAATAGTATGCAGCGCCATCGCACTATCTTTTCCACCGCTCCAGGATATAAGCACTTTTTCCACTTGATTCCTCCATCCTTAGTCTATTGCTCAAAGGACGAATATCAGAGACGCACGATATACGGAACGATCAGCCCAATTATGCCAATAATACCCGAGATGTGACTGATGTGGAAGTCGCAAGCGATTAGTTTCTACTCTATCTATTTCCTACCTTTTGACATTCATAAATGAACATAGTATAATGAAAATCTAGATATCTATACGTCTAGGCACCTATTAAGTCTGGGATTGATTCCATGGTTGAATTAATCAGGACAGAAGGTATTCCAATATACGTACAAATCCGGGAAACATTGCGGGGGGAAATTACCCAGGAGACCTTGAAACGTGGCGAGAAGCTTCCCTCAGAAGACGAACTAGCCTCAAGATTTGGCGTCAGCCGCATGACGGTTCGGCAGAGTATTGCGGAACTAATTAATGAAGGTTTGCTGTATCGGCGACATGGCGTAGGGACCTTTGTCACCCTCCCCCACCTTGAGCGTGACCACACCCGTCTGACGAATTCCTTTGATCCTTCCGAGAGCAAAGGCAACAATACCGTGCCATCTCTCTTGAGTTTGGAGGTCATTCCTGCCAGTCCCAAGGTCGCCAAAGCGCTGTATATCAAAGAGGATGACCTGGTGATATGGATCAGGATCCTGGGTTGCGCCAATAACGTGCCTATTACCGTGCATGATGCGCACATTCCGCACAAACTGTTTTCACGCGTGATCGACAAGAACCTGGAAGTGCAAAACCTTTGGCGTTTATTCGAGCAATGCGGCTATAAAGTGAAACGAGCCATCGAACATATCGAAGCTCGGGAAGCGACGAAAGAACTGGCAAAACTGATGAAAATCAAGGTGGGCGTTCCGCTTCTTTACAAGGAACGTACCATTTACGCCATGGACGGCATGCCGGTGGAATTTACTTATTGTTACAACCGCGGGGATATTTATTCGCTCACGGTCTCATTATCGCGTTAGGCAGGCTTTCCTCCTAAGAAAGGTAAATCCATCATCAAAGATTTAGAATAGCTCTTATCATACCAGCCAAACCAGAAATCGGAGGTTCAGGATGTCGTTTTTTTCAAAAAAGAAGAGCAAGAAGGTAACCCGCCTGTTTTTTGCCACGGACGTTCACGGCTCGGAACGTACTTATCGGAAGTTTATCAACGCCGGTAAGTTCTACGAGGCTAACGTCATCATCATGGGCGGCGATATTCAGGGCAAGTTATTGATCCCTATCATCAAAGAGCCGAATGGTAATTACCGCGCGACTTTGCAGGGAAATATAAATAAAATGGCCACTGAATATGAATTGAAACAATTGCAGGAGAAAATCGGGTTATTGGGTTTTTACAGCCAAATTATGCAGGAAGATGAATATAAAACGCTGGCTGACCAACCAGCTGAAATTGATAAGCTCTTCAAGAAACTCGCGCGTGAAAGATTAGCCTCCTGGATCGAGCTTGCAGAAACAAGGCTCAAAGGTACCGGAATCAAATGTTTTGTTACAGGTGGAAACGATGATGATCCGCAAGTATTGTCAGTGATGGGCGAAGGAGGTGAATCGTTTATTCCCTGTGAGGCAAAGGTCGTACAAATAGATGATGATCATACCATGGCGAGCGTTGGATTTAGCAATCCAACACCGTGGAAGACGCCGCGAGAAATACCGGATGAAAAACTGGGCGAAATCATCGAAGGAATGTGTGCGCAGGTAAAGGATTTCGATCATTGCATATTTAACTTCCATGTTCCTCCACTTGATTCGACCCTTGACTCCTGTCCCAAGCTGGATGTCACTACCGACCCGCCTACACCAATTATGATTGGGGGGCAGATTGTCTTTGCGGGGGCAGGCAGCCAAGCCGTTCGCAAGGCAATAGAAACGCATCAACCGATGCTGGGGTTGCATGGTCATATCCATGAAGCGCAAGGGCTCATCAAGATTGGCCGCACAACCTGCATCAACCCAGGGAGTGAATACGGGGAAGGGATCCTGCGCGGTTGCCTGGTTGTTATTTCAGAAGGAAAGATTGAGGCCTCCCAGATGACAAGCGGCTGAACCAGTACTACGAACCAAAAAAAGGAGGTGCATTATAAGACGCAACTCTATCCTCGTAAGTATCAAAATATATAAAAGACATCAATCAATCAGGTTACGTTAAAGGAGAAAAAATGACCTCAACAACAGCAGAAGGAATTGAAGGAACAAAGGCGGAAGTCTTTACCCGCAGGACTTCAGGGCTGGTAAGGGTGATGTCCCCATGGTCTGCGATGTTCTACAACATCCTGGCGATGGGCGTGATCTTTCCATGGACCTATCTATGGGCCCCGGGTTCGTTGCCGGGCGGTCATTTGGTTTGGGGCATCATCCTGGCGATGCTATTCGAGCTTCCCATAGCTTTAGTTTATGTATTCCTCTCGTCAGCCCTGCCGCGCTCCGGCGGTGACTATGTCTTCCAAAGCCGCGTCTGGGGCGGTGGAACGGCCTTCGCCATCACAATGTCGGGGATTGTTATTTGGCAATTCGTATGGATTGCCCTGGCTGGTTGGTTGCTCTCGTACCTGGGTTTCGCCCCTCTCTTCCTCGGGTTGGGAGCGACTCTCCATAATGCAACTCTGGCCAGCATCGGCGTGGCGTTTACCACACCGCCCATCATTGTGATCGTCAGCATCCTGAACGCATTGGGCGCATTTGCGCTTCTGATTTCGGGATTTAAGAATTATGTTGCAGTGCAACGATGGATGGTTGTATTCACCGCGATCGCCATCACGACCACATTGCTCGTCTTGCTCTTTACCAACCCGGCAACCGTTGCAGACAAACTCAATGCGTTTTCCGTTGCAGTAGGAGGTAACGCGAACTATTATCAAGGTGCAATCGCTGCTGCTACAGCCAAGGGCATCAATCTGAACCCGCCGTTCAGCTTGCTGGCCACGCTACTCGTGGCGCCCATCGCCTGGACCAGCCTGCAATGGGCGACTTATAGCGCCGAGCAGAATGGGGAGATCAAGGACGCCAAATCCTTCAAAACCCAGGCCTTTATCTACGTGGGCGGGCTGTTGATCACCGGCGTTCTGTTAGCTTTGCTCGGCGTCGCGTTTGAGCACACGCTGGGCACGCAGTTCCTGCAAGTTGCTGGCGCAGGTTACTGGTCTGGTGTCAGCGAAGCCAATATTGCGGGCTTCAACCTGTGGCCTCCGATCCTGGCCGTGGCGATGGCCGGCAGCCCGATCGTGGTGCTGCTTATCGCCTTTGGCTATATTTTCAACAGCTTCCAGATCGCCAACAACATCATGGTCGGCACCACCCGCATCATGGTTGCCGCGTCCCTCGACCGCGCTATGCCAGAATGGTTCAGCCGCGTAAACGAGCGCTTGCATACACCGGTTAATGCCCACCTCGCCTTCTTATTGGCGAGCATCCCAGCCATCCTGTGCTACAACCTGGTGCCAGGCTGGATTGCCTTGACCCTGGGCGTGACCTTTGGCGGCGGCCTGGGCTTCACCGGCAGCGCCTTGGCGGGCATATTCTTCCCGTTCAAGGCCAAGGAGGTATACGACGCCTCGCCAGGTGCCAAATATTACGTCAACTCGTATCTTGGTATGTTAATGGGATTGGTGGGTTTGTTCGCTTGGTGTTGGGGAGGCTGGGTGCTGGCAGATCATGCTTTCCCAACCATTCCGTTCCTGGTCTGGTTTGTGCGCGCAGCCGTAATAGGCGGCGGCATCAGATTCCTCTGGCCACTGCATACGCAGTTGCCGGGCTGGCTGAAGGGCGAGAAGATGCCCTGGCCGACCGCACTCGGAATGCTGGGTGGTGGTCTCGGAATGGCCATGGTGATGTCCTTCGTCCTGGAGCCAGCACTGGGCGTGATCGGAAACTGGGACTTCTCAAAATTCCCGACCCATCTCTGGTCGCAGATCCTCTCAGCGGGAATCATCATATTCTGCATCGTCTGGTATGCCTGGACCAAGCGGCGACAAAAGTCCAAGGGTATCAACATCGATTACGCCTTCAAGGAGATCCCGCCAGAATAGATCGTGCGTATTGAATGTTACTGCATAGCCATCAGACAGTGACCAGTAGTGAGGCAAACTATTCTGCGGTCACTTTCGATTATGATTCTGAATCCTTTGGGGAACGAGTCGTCATTGCTCAGAAGCGTTGAAACGTTCTCGAAAGGGTATGCCGGATTGGAAGAATTTATTGGCAAGCATATAATCCTTCAACCGGAAAAACAATAATCCCTGATGTTCAGGAGGTTGATCACTGACAAATAGACACACACGGTAAAGAGTTAACCCAAAGTTGTAATTACCCGAAGAGGTTACTATTATGACCCTCACTGTAGATGAAGCCATTGCGCGAGTGCCATTTTTGGCCACGTCGAAGAGCCTTAAGACCACGCCACTCACCGGCGGCATTACCAACCTGAACTACAAGATCGATGCAGATGGTAAATCCTATGTGCTCCGCATTACTGGTGCCGATACCGAAAAATTAGGCATCCGCCGTGATGTGGAATATGCTGCCAACCTCGCCGCCGGGCAATTGGGAATAGCCCCAGAGGTTCTCTACTTTATCGAGCCGGAAGGTTACCTGCTCACACGCTTTGTGAATGGCAAACGCATGCCACCGGAGGTAATTACGACATCGGGTAATATTCTCCGTGTTGCACGGAAACTGCGGCTTTTTCACAGACGCGGGCCGGAGTTGAAAGCAGAGTTTAACGTATTCCGCCGTGTGGAAATGCTCACGGAAGTCTCAAGGAGACATAATTGTAAATTCCCGGTTGATTTCGATTGGATCATGCAAAAAAAGAACGAGGCAGAGGAGGCGCTATTAAAAGATCCCTATATCTCTTCGCCATGTCATGATGACCTGCTCAATCTCAATTGGCTGGATGAGGAAGTGCCTGGCGAGATTGGGGAGGTGCGACTGTTGGATTGGGAATACGCAGGCATGGGTGATATTTTCTTCGATCTCGCCAATTTCAGTCACCATCACTGTTTGAATGACGAACAGGTACGTTTATTATTGCAGGAGTATTTTGGTGAGGTAACGCCGAAAAACTTTGCCCGTTTGAAACTCATGTGGCCGATATCAGAGTTGCACGAAGCCATGTGGGGTACTACTCAGACTGGAATTTCTAAATTGAATGAGGACTTCCAGGGTTATGCAGATTTATGGTTCGGGCGGTTACGTCAGCATGTTACTGACTATCGTTGGGATCAGTGGTTAAAAGATGTTTTATAGAAAATAAGACCGTTCAACGCCCTAAGGAGGCTAAAATGTCAATCGTCAACGCAAAGGTGATTGGCTGGGTGGCTGCGGATGGTTATGGATATTCCGTCGAAAAAAGCATCATATAAGGTTATATCCTCATTGAGTATTCCAAGGTAGGCACAGAATTGGAGTTGGAATTCTTCCGAGTACAAGTGGGTGCCGTGGTTGTCCAAGCGCCTTTACGGGATCCGAAAGGAGAAAGGATTAAAGCGTTATCAACCCGAGGTGGGCTTCACTCCAGATGCATGGCATACCTCACCAGCCAAGGAGGTAAAAGCGATGATCGAGAGTGCGGTAGAACGATTAGCAAAGACACATCCCGATTTGGAAATCTGGTGGGATTCGTCTCCTTTGGTCTATAACCAATGGGCACAGAAGATGGTCAACGCCGCTGAGCCAGCGCGCCGATCGGTGCTGGAAGAGCAGCTATCCCGCTTATACAACCAGGATGCACCGGCCAAAAGTATTTCCCGTGGTTGCACGACCAACCCGCCATTATCATGGGGAGCTGTACAAAGCGATCCTGTATTTTGGGCAAAGTGGATCGATGAACAGATCCAAGCGTATCCAGACTATACAGTTGAGGAGCTTACCTGGCTCACTTATAAAGAAGTAGTTAAGAAGGGCGCCGAGATGTACCTGCCCATTTTCGAGGCCTCAAAGGGCAGGTTCGGCTGGATCTCCGGGCAGCTGGATCCCCGCCTGTTCACCGAAACCGACAAAATGGTCCACGATGCGGAGGAACTAAGCGCACTCAGCCCCAATGTGATGATCAAAGTCCCGGCCAGCATGCAGGGCATCGAGGTGGTCAAGATTCTTACCTCTAAAGGCATTGGCACCAACACAACGGTGTGCTTTACCCTGCCGCAGATTATGGCCTCAGCCAACGCTGCCATGGAGGGGATAAAGATCGCCGAGCGCAATAAGATCGACCTGAGCAAGTGGCGCGCCGTGATCACCATGATGATCGGCCGGCTCACTGAACAAAAAACCCTCGATGTTCAAGCCGAGCGAAGGAACATCCAGCTGTCGTGGCAGGATAAGCACTGGTTCGGCATCGCCGTATTCCGCCGCGCCTATCACCTGCTGACCAAAGGAGGGTACGCCAGCAAGATACTCGCCTGCTCGATGCGTATCGGTCCACTGGTAGCCGGCAAGATGCGCTTCTGGGACGTGGAAAAATTAGCCGGGGGTGACATCGTCTACACCTGCCCTCCATACGTCTTGGAACCGCTGTTCGACATCGGTGACAGCCTGGACTTCAAACCCGAAATCGAGGAAGACGTACCCGCCCAGGTAATGGACAAGCTGATGAAGATCCCGTTTTGCCTCCAGGCCTATGACCCGAATGGAATGGAGCTGGAACAGTTTAATGACCATCCGTCGACCGTCAGCACGGTGGAGACATTCTCGAAAGGATTTACCGGCCTCGAGGGTTTCATCCTTGATAGAATGAAAACCCAACAGCGAACCTCGCAACCAGTCTTAAATTAAACCCTATTTACCAGGGAGACCCGAATGTAGATTGTCAACGCTAAAGAAATCATGGAAGTGGCTGCGAAAGAGAGATATGCGGTCGGTGCATTAAATATAACGGACCTGGTGCATATCATGCTCCAGGAGGTAAGCGTCGATGTAGCTGCCAGGCGGATACTGTGGGTCAAAGTCCGTCCAGATTATGAACCGCTCTTCGCAATCCTGGATGGGCTGCACAAATATGGGGACTTAAGATACCGGATAGAGCCTGTAGTATGTAAAAATACTTGTGCCAGAGCGGGATATTTTGGAGGCTGTGCTGGCGCCCAAAGGCTGACATTTTCATCAAACTCCAGTTTTTCTGGGTATATCAACGGGGTAACGACTTCAGCGCCGACGACAGTGACCGCGGCGGCTCCTGCAATTTTAAAAAAATCTCTTCTGGATATTTTTTTGCTCATAATTTCCTCTGTTTTGTTAGGTCTACCTTCCTCTTCTAAGAGATTTTCCGGTTAGGCGAAGTAATTTTAGGAACATGTTATTAGTCTTTTGATAGTCTACTGTTCGCAAAGGTGCGCCGAATTAACTTCCCTGCATCGGCAGCAGCGGGACCCTGAAATCCCTTCTTATAATCTTGCCATTCATAGAAACGCGCCGTGCGCGTGTGGCTGCTATCCGCTGGTAGGGTCAGGGGATGACGCCTGAGACGTAGGTGAAAGCAGCCTGTTGCTCTCCATTTCTTTTGAGAGTGCCTCAATACCATCACCATATCCTGGTTTCCATCCCCTGCCACATCGAACCGGACATGAGGTTTTCCCTCATCCGGCTCACCGACAACCTTCTTCTTGGAGCTTTCAAGTGATTGACCATCCCGATTTTGATAACCTGCCACATCAGACCAGACCAGAATGCTACCTCTCTTTTGGCTCTCAAGTATAGTCTGCGCTGAGGTTCTCATGATTTGTCTTGTGGTGTGATTGGCCTTTCGGCATGCACCGTCACTTACCTTCTCGCTTGACTTGGTTGAAGTAGAGGCCCTTCCCTCTCATCGAGTTCTGTTGTCTCGATGGTCATCAATAATATGGCCTCCTCCGACTTCTCACCCGGCTTCCTCCTGGATTTCGCCTCTTCGGCTTATACCATTCGTTACGATGGCTGTGGGCCACCGACCAGATGAGATCTCTCCTGTTCCATCGTCTACTGTCACAACATCCCGTTCTCCCTACACCGGAGGGTTCTTCACGGCTGCATATACAGGTTCTTCGCCTCTTCCATGACCTTCGCTATCGTCTCAAAAACTCGGTCCCCTCTTTTTCCCTTTCGGGCTAACATTTCGGCGCTGCAAGATTCACTTTATGTTGCGGGCTGTTGCTTCGCTCTCCCTTCTCAGGAGGTTACAACGTTTCGGCACACCCAGTCACCCAGGTGCACCGGTTGCCTGCTACCTGGCTGCCTGACCGTTACCAGGACAGGACTTCCACCAGCAAGCAAACGATGACTTTCCAGGACACACGAGACGATGTTGGACGGACTACCTGCGCCTTCTATTCTGCTCTATGACTTCTACAGCCCGGGCAATCCCATTCTCGGCTCGAATGAGTTCCCCCAGGCGAGCAGCTTTCTCCCGCATCGCCGTGTCGGACACAGCGCAACGAATAGATTCCGCCAGGAGATCGACCGTTAGACGCTTGCGCGGAATGGGCTTGGGACCCACTCCCAACTCATAGACCCGTTGCCCCCAAAACGGTTGATCACCAAAATAAGGCGTGACAATCGCTGGGATACCTGCCCGTAGACCTGCGGCCGTGGTACCCACGCCACCATGATGCACGACCGCAGCCATTTGAGGAAACAGCCAGCTATGTGGCACTGAGCCAATCATGAACACCGTCTCCGGCAGATCATCTTTCTTCAAACCACCCCAACCCGATGATAACACTCCGCGCTGGCCGGTTCGTGCTAAGGCCTGCAAGACCAGATCAGTAGTTTTTTCCGGTTTTCTGTTGATCATACTCCCAAAGCCGATATAGATGGGTGGTGGGCCGGATTGCAGGAAATTATCAAGGTCAATGGCAGGTTCCCACCCAGCAGACGGTTCCAAAAACCAGTATCCAGTAACATGGATAGAATCGTCCCAATCTTTAGGGAATGGTATAACCTGCGGGCTGTAACCATATAGGATCGTCTGTTTTTTCTGTTGCAGAGAAGCGAACGGTCCCCAGAATGATGCCGGAGCAAGCTGTAAAACCTGGCCGCGTGCTTTGTTATCCGCAGCGCGGAAAGTATGCCACATCATCTGTTGCGCCAGGCGGTGCGACAGGCTATTAGCCCATGAGGGCAACCACGTCCGTGGCAATGGCGACAAGACACTGGGGAATTCACGTGTAGGCGTAAACGGATATAAGTAAGCCGGAACAAAGGGGATGCCCAGTTTTTCCGATAGGGCAAGCCCTACAAAAATCCCACCTAGTCCACTAATAATCAGATCGAAGCTTTCGCATGCCATCAGTCCGTTAATAGCAGCCTGACCGACCAGACGTTGCGCTGCGGGTCCCATATTCGATAGAATTTTTATTAAGTTCCCTTGCTCCAGAAGACCTTCCATGTTTTGCGCAACAGTCTTTATGCTACCGCCCATATCAAAGAATTCCAGGCCATGAGCCGTGATCAGGTTTTGAAAATCCTGAGAGGCCAAGACACGAACCGTATGCCCCGCTTCCTTTAGACCCTTTCCTAGCGCCACATAGGGCTGTACATCACCCCGACTTCCTGCTGCAATGATGGTTACTTTCATAATAGTTGCCTCTCCTTTGCTGTAGGATCATAGCTATTATCCACCCAATTATTGATTCTACAGACTCTTGCTATACTTCAAATTCACTGTTTATCATCGACCTAAAGGAAGGAACTACTGCGTCTTGTAAACCTATCCAATAAGACTTTTGTTGTTAGCTACATATCGTTCAATCATGATTCCCAACTATAGTAGTATCCAATATACAAGAAAATCCTTTTCGGCACAACACATCCCCACAATTTTCACCTAAAAAACCACGCCGGTGGGGGTTCATAAGTGGACCTGGCGAGATTCGAACCCGCGACTTCTTCAGTGCGATTGAGGTGGATAGCTTGTCCACAGAGTCCCCTGCCTACATATAGTGGTACAAAATCCTTTATATCCCCACCTATGGGGGTATGGATGTCCAAGATGTCCTTATTTTCCATACCATGTTACTGGCGTTGCAGCCGGTTGCAGCAGGAATTCAAATTCCCAGTATGAAGCGAGGAGAGCAAGTCTAGTCCAGTCTTGAGTTGGTAAGGTGCGTTTATATCGAGAATATTTCGGGTTTTTGTTGGATAACATCCCCACGTACATCCTTTCAACTTTCATGCTCGAATGTGCATGTCTATATTTGCCCTCTCTGTGCTTATATATATGGAAAAAATGTACTTATTAATAATCCAGGGCTTCTCTTATGTTTGTGACACATAAATACGATCTAGCAATTACAATCCTTGCTGCATTGGTAAGGTGTCTCAAATTAGTCGATTAAACGGTAAAGGCTTCTCGTTTTTGAGAGCATTGGAATGATGATACTGTATTTTGGGCTGCAAGGCAATCTAGCCTTAAACCCTGTCCTGAGGGGAGTAGCTGCAAAAGATATTCACATTGCTGACTAAAGCGATAAAGAATAGGTAGCAACCCCCGCTCACTCTTGCAGTACCACTTCCGATATTACTTCTTCAGAGATTAGAAACAATGGATCAGCAATTCGCTCCAACGACTTGGCTAACTCAACTTGATAATTGGGATCGAAAAAGCTTTTATTAAAAGTCTCCATATCTGGATAATAAACTTCCGTCATGTAGCGATAAGGGGTTTCATCCCTTTTCCATGCGGTTTTGATGACATAGAAATCGCTCTTAATGACACCTGGTCT
>JBGOYO010000017.1:0-15659 GCA_041479715.1 Anaerolineae bacterium | reverse complement strand
CGCAGATGTTTATTCCCGCTGGGTTGAAGGCAACTCTGGCGGCGTCGCTGAATCGATCATCGGTAAGTGGATCAAAAAGTCCAATATCCCTCGTGAACAGCTGGTGTTGGCAACCAAGGTGCGCGGTAGGATGGGTGCCGGTCCGAATGATGAGGGACTATCCCGTGTCCACATCTTGCGCGCTGTGGAAGCATCTTTACAGCGCCTCGGCGTTGATTATATTGACCTTTACCAGACCCACTCATTCGACGATCGGACCCCGATCGAGGAAACTTTGCGCACCATGGATGATCTGGTTCATCAGGGTAAAGTGCATTATATCGGGTGTTCGAATTATCCCGCCTGGCGTCTCACCGAAGCGATCTGGACGTCTCAATCCAACCACCTGGCGCGTTTTGACTCTCTTCAACCTCATTTCAATCTTGCTCACCGGTCCGAATTCGAGCGCGAGCTCGCTGAAGTCTGCCGCGTCTATGGATTGGGAGTGATCCCGTATTCTCCACTCGCAGGTGGCTTCCTGACAAATAAATATCATCGCGGGCAGGCTGAGCCCGAATCTGCTCGCCTCGGGGGTGTAAAACGCAATTACTTCACCGATAAAGGTTGGGCGATCCACGAGGCTGCAGAAAGCCTGGCTTCACAGAAAGGCGCAACCACTTCACAGATAGCCCTGGCGTGGCTGCTGAGCAATCCCATTATGACCAGCCCGATCATTGGACCGCGCAGTCTCGAACAACTCGAGGATAATCTTGGGGCTGTCGGTCTTCGGTTATCCGCAGACGAGAAAAAAGCCCTTGATGAGGTATCTTCCTGGCAGGATTGATTTCCTCATCATCCTCTCATCGAAGACTATTGACGTCCGTATTATCGCTGATAAAATCATGCATACTTGCAAATAAAACTAGATTCGGAGTGAATTATGACCCTTCCTGAACAAACTCTCACACAACCGGTTACATTGACCCAGCCTGCTGCAGATGCAGTTCGTGATGTTATAAAACAAAAAAATCTAACCGGATATGCTCTGCGCTTATTTATTTCCGGGGGTGGCTGTTCAGGGTATCAGTATGGATTGGCGCTGGATAGTAACATTCGTACAGAAGATGTTGTTTCTGAGGTGGATGGGATAAAACTCATCGTCGACGAAGTATCGATTAAATATCTTCAAGGCGCAACGGTAGACTACGTCGAAGGCATGACCAGCAGCGGCTTCAAGATCATTAATCCCAACGCGGTGTCTTCATGCAGCTGTGGACAAAGTTTCAATTCTTCTGAGGGTGAATCATCCGCTGACTGTTCCAGCTGTGGTTAATCTATGAATAGTTATATATAGAGGTCATGGAGCATCACTCTCATGGCCTCTTTTTATTTAACGTCCACGGAACACTGATATCAATAATCCGAATAACCCGATCACTGCCATTCCGATGATGATGAACCCCATCGGAAGCCCGCCGGCCACACTTATCGCCGGTGGTTGTGTATAAGTGGGTATTTGTACAGGCGGTGGCGGCGTGAAAGTTGGCATCCGGGTTGGTCCAATTTCAACGATCAGCTGGGCTGCTAATGTCGGGTCGATTGTGGGGGTGACCTTTGGGGTAGCCGTAGGAGGGGGTGCCACAATCGGCAGGTCGCCTCCAGATACGGTCACCAGGTATGCATACACCCATGCCACACCACCATTGACCGTCGGGTAGATAATTTGTATCCAATCCCCTCCAGGAGAGCGCCCGAGCGCAGGTACTTTTTCACCCTGTTCCAGCACTCCCACAATTGGGTACTCGTCTCCAACTCCGGGTCCTGCTCTGACGTTGATCTGTTCCTGGTCTTGGTTAACCGTCACCATTGGTCCAATTTTTGTGCTCGTCACCGTGGGTATTGACACAGTTGGTTGTTGAGCTGAAGCCTCCTTGTGGACCGTTGAAGTTATTCCCAGCCACGAGAATATGCCAATTAACAATATTCCAACCAATAACTTGACTTGATAATGACGCATTACTTCTCCAAATATAATCCTGATGAAATCTAAGGTATTCTTATGTATGGCGATTATAATCTAATCCAATAAATGTTAGCTTGTACGCATGATTGTCCCAGGCTGCACCATCAAACTGGAAATCACGTATACGTTACAGGAGTACCGCCATGGAACAACGCATCTATCACGGAAACCTCACCCCCTCTGACGTCAGCGAATCCCTGATCGCACACTTCAACCGCGGGAATCTACGTGCCCAGCAGTTAGGAAATGACGACCGCTTGATCGTCCAGATCGGAACGCGCCCGGGTGCGATGGCTGGTGGCGATACCACTTTATCCGTCATCTTGCAGAAAGTCGCCGATGGTGTTGCTGTACAGTTAGGTCAGCAGGCTTGGCTTGGGATTGCCGCGAGCCTCGGCACCACTGCCCTATCGGCAATCCGTAATCCGTTCAACCTGCTGGGTAGATTAGATGATCTCGCCCAGGATATACAGAACCTCCAGATCAATGAGCAGGTATGGCAGGCGATTGATGATGTCGCTCGCCTCGCAGGTGCCTCCCAAGAACTATCAAATCGTTTACGGCGAGCTGTCTGCCCATACTGCCGGGTAGCCAACCCGGTTGGAGAACCGAGCTGTATTGCGTGTGGAGCGCCATTAGGAGATGTTCAGCCACGCACCTGCCCAAACTGTGGATTTGTGCTTAAAAGTTCTGAGACCGTTTGTCCCAATTGCAAACAACCGGTTCCAATCTAGCGGGCACTCATTTGATTGATGGCTATGCGTAAACAGGGAATTATATCTTCGTCCGACCTCGTTGAGGACGGGGCAAATGACATGCTGAATTGCCCATGCTGCCTTGTCTCAAGCCGGTCCAGCAGTCGCTCCAAGACCGGAAGCATCTCCATATAACCTACCATACCAATAAAATGAATCGCTTTTTGCCGGATTGGTAGAGGATTTTTCCATTCGGTTAATACATTCCCCAGGTACTTGCCGGCAAACGGACACATGTTGAGGATATGGTAAATAGCCTTTTCAGCCTCTGCGTCCATCACCGCCACTTCCAGCAAGCCAAAGACTGTTTCTTCACTCATATCATGCAAGTAATGGGTGACGGCCATCCTTATATTGTCCGTCACCTGCTGTTCTCCCGCTTCCCAGGTGATCAAATCAGCCAGGATATAGAGTACGCGCCGGCGAATGTATATATTCTCATCACTTAAACGTGTGGCGAGCATAAATGCGACTAGCGGAGACACTTTATGTGCTTTTAAATCCAAAATGGCATCAATCCCGTGCTGTCTTGTGAGCACATCTGGGGATGCCAGGCATTCTGTAGCATTCCACACCACCCATAACACCTCTGTGTTATTCTCGGTGGGTTCTCCGTAGCCGAAAAGCGGAAGCTGGACGTTGGGAATCGTATTACTATTCATCTTGGTAAGTGATTAAATGGTGTTGGCAAGTATACCGCAGATTATCCCAGCCATACTCCTTCCCAGGCCGGTAGATTAATCTCAATCGAGCGGTTTGCAATCCTGTGGTGTCTCTCGGGTGTAATCAGATCCGATATAACCGTTCCATCCTCCCACTCCATTTTTTCAACGTTGATCTTTAAATCAAGCTCACTTGCGCTGGCATTCATAATGATAAGCACTTTGTCTCCTGTAGCTTTCCGCACGAAGGCAAAACAACTCGGATGGTCAGGCTGTTCCAGTGTAATAAAATCCCCTCTTCGCAAGGCGTTATGCTCTTTACGCAATCTCACCAGAGTTTTGATGAAATTGCGCAGCTCCCTATTCCAACGCGATTCTTCCCATAGAAATGCGCCTCTGCAATCCGGGTCCTTGCCTCCCACTAAACCAATTTCATCTCCATAATAGATCGCCGGTGCACCAGGATAGGCGAACTGGAACAGGTATGCCAGGCGGGTTTTATTCAGGTTATTCCCCATTTTGGATAATATCCGCTCGGTATCGTGTGAATCGAGCGCAGTATACATAGCGTATGTGTTTTCAATCGGATAGAGTGAAAGCAACCCGCTCACTTTTTCCCCGAACTGTGCCGCATCAAGTGATTGGCTTCCCAGGAAACCCCCGATCGCATCCATGATCGGGTAATTCATCAGCCCATCAAAATGTCCCTCCCCCACCCACCTTGGGTCAGGAGTCCATATCTCACCCACCAGGTAAGCTTCTGGGTTGGCACGCTTAACCACCTCCCGGAATTCCCCCCAAAAACTGTCATCGTTGATCTCATTAGGCACGTCAAGGCGCCATCCATCCGTGCCTTGTTCTATCCAATATCGTCCAACATCTAACAGAAACTGTCTTGTCCTCGGATTTCCGGTGTTAAACTTAGGCAGGCTTTTCATTCCCCACCAGCCGACGTAATCCGTCGCGCCTCCCCATGCATAAGCTTCGACTGGGAAGTGGTTAATGTGAAACCAATCCCGGTAGGGTGAATACTCCTGGTTTTCCAGGATATCATTGAAGGCAAAAAAGCCTCTCCCGCAGTGGTTGAACACACCATCCAAGATAATTCTGACCTGGTTTTGATGGGCGACCTCAATAAGCTGGCGGAAGTCTTCCATCGTGCCGAGTTTTGGATCAATGTGATAGTAATCCGCTGTGTTATAACGATGGTTTGAAGTCGCCTGGAAAATGGGATTCAGATAGATGGCATTGATCCCCAAGTCGAGCAGATAGTCAAATTTTTGTACTATTCCGTTGAGATCGCCTCCTTGAAAGCCCCAGGATGTCGGCTGGGCACCCCATTTCATTACATTGTGGGGGTCATTATCGGGGTTACCATTGGCGAAACGGTCGGGAAATATCTGATAGAAGATCGCATCTTGAACCCAGTCTGGTACGCTCATGGTATTCCTTATGGAGTAGTCTGCATGTTATCAAGCTGGATGACGAGATTATCACTCGCCGCTTTGAGTGCCTCGCTCGGAATAGCTCCATTTACAAATACGTTTTGGATCGCTTTATCCAATTCTTTTTGATACAGGCTGAGCACACCCTGGTCGACGGTGATTGGATAGGCGGCGCCAGATGAAAATGCTTGCATTGCCTGCAGGATCAGCGCATCTCTGGGTACTGTGGCTGACACTGACGGTATGTGACCCACTTCGGCAAGGTGCATCTGCACATTCGGGTCGAGCAGGTATCCCATAAATGCCAGCGCAGCAGAACGGTCATCCCCCGTGGATACGGTATTGAGGAATACGCTGTCCGCCTCAACCCATCCTGCTAAGTGCCCCGTGCCATAGGTTAGCCAGGGATCGATGGCCAGGTTTTCTGCGCCGATGATCTTGGTTAATAATGAGGTATTCCAAGTTCCATCAATGATAATTCCTACTCGGCTTCGCTTAAACATCTCCAAATCCCAGTTGGTATTAAATGTGACTGCCCCCGCAGTATCATAATCGCTTAACAGTTTGAACCATTCCAGTCCAAATTGAGTGTTGAAAGTTGGATATCCGTCTTCATCCATTAAGCTGCCGCCGAGGCCGATGATATCAGCTGCAGAAAATGATGAACCCCGTTCCAGGTAAGAACCAACGATTCCAGCATGCGTGACCGCGTGTGATGCTGCATCAAGCTCCTCGAATGTGATCGGTGCAGTGGCGATGAGGCTGGTGTTTCGAAACATGACCACTCCATGTTGGGATAGAGGCAAACTAACCAGGGATTGGTGGTAGTTACCGGATGCAAGTGCCGCTGGGTTAATCGTGGTCAGGAAGTCGGGTGGCACGTAGGGGCTGAGGTCGGTGACCAATTCCTCATCGAAAAACCCAGGTCCCCAGTTGGCTGGTCCTAACAACAGGTCAGGGCCGCTTCCACGGTAAGACGCTTCCTGGTAGGTATCATGAAGATCATCGTATGGCACATAAAGCAAGCTAAATGTAACATCGGGATAAATGCGCTGAAAAGATTGGATAATCGACTGCAGCGCTGCTGTTTCTGCGCTTCCCCATGAATGCCAGATGGTTACTGAGCTGCCAGGTGGCGGTGGTGATAAAGGTGGCTTGGCTGGTAGCTCAGTTGGAGCCGCCCCTGGGGTACCTGTTCCCGCTGTAGGCACAGGGAATACCGTAGTGGTGCCACTTTGGGTGGGTCCTGGAGTAACCGACCGGGCTGGGGTGCGCGTGGGTCCTCGTGTTGGTGTTGCCGGTCCGGGGTATGGCAGGGGAGTGTTTGTAATGATCGGTCCTGGATATTGTGATGTGGGCGTCGGGTGGGCTCCCGGACCAGGAGACTGTGGGACGGCAGTTCGTGTGGCAGTCCTCGTAGGTGGTACAGGGGTACGGGTTTCACTCGCTGCAACAATTTGTGTCGGGTTTAATGTTACCGTAATAAATTGGTTCGGATTTGTTGTCGGGGAACTCACACCTGTAGTAGGTGAAGTCGCTTGTGTTTGTGGTGCCGGGTAGGCAATTTCTGTCTGGGTGATAAATGGCTGACTGCTCGGTTGTGGATAAGCTCCCGGCGTGATGGTAACAAAGACCACCGCGCTGGGTACCGGGTAGGGTGGGGCTAATGGGCTGGTTGTTGGTGCTGGAGTGGATGTTTGGGTTACGGTCGGATTTGGAGAAATGGCAATCGTTTCTGTCGCCGTTGATCGGGTCCGCTGGCATGCACCTAATAAGAATCCAAATACCAACACAAGGCACGATGAGATTAATAAGGTTTGGTATTTTCGCATGACCCAACCATACTGACTCGATCTTTTCTCAGCTCACAAACTTAAAGATGGATGCACAGACAGTATTGTCAATTATACTATTGACCCAAAATCGCCCTAATCTAGGTGATCGTGCCGGTCTTTTTCGGACCTTCAATCTCCTTATTAGCTGATCACGGGCGATAGTTTAGTAGTATGCCAATAGCTCAGAGATTCATTCTTGCCTATGATTATATTGAGGTTTACATCCAATCAGTCGAAACCTAGATTAGAGTTTCATGATGTTCATAAAATTGTTAAATCGATTCAGGTCGATCTTGCTATTCCTGCCAGTCGTCTGATGGATGATTCCCGAACCATTCTAAAGCAAGACTATAGAACCTTTGGTTGATTAAGTGTCTACACCGAAGAGAGTTTCCAGTCCTCGCCAGATATCATCTCCCCAGGCAGGGTAATTGTGACCGGCATGATATTCCCGGTAAGTGAGCGAATAACCCCGCTGATTTAGCATACTTTTCATCCGTTGGTTTGAAACTAATAATCCCGCCAGGTCGTACGCACCTACGTCCAGCCAGATTTTTATCGGCCGTACATCGCCTTGTTGCAGCAGCTCGAATACCACCATATCAAAATTTCCCCATGAAAATGCCCCAGATTGGCTAAGCACATTTCCAAATACCTGAGGAATACGTGCACTGGTATACAACGCCATCAAACCCCCCATCGAAGCGCCGAGCACACCGTACGATCCCGGATTGGCATCGATATCAATCAGGTTGAGTTCTTTTTTCGCCAGAGGTAATACCTCGATCATTAGGAATGCCAATGTTGCTTCATTACACGCATATTCCACTGTTCGTAATTCCTGCCCGGCGTTATCCACGAACGCCAAAGCGATAGGTCGAATCCTCCTTTGATGGATCAGGTTGTCAACAATATAGTTTAAACGGAGCCTGAAAAGATAATCCTGCCCATCCCACACAACCAGCAATGGTACCGCTTCAGTGACCGGCGGGTGATATAGGTGAACTGTCCGTTCTTCACCGGTGATGAAGTACTCCGTTGGAAGTTCATGACGTGTAACGACTCCATGAGCTATCTGGCGGTTTTTCTTGCCCAGAGTAGTTGGATTGTACTCAGGCATAAAGAAATAGTTATTAAATCCACCAATCCCATTGGGAGTTTGCAGGGGGTTGAATGGGTCGAGCAGGCTTTCTTCGCCCTTCAAGAATGCATATTCGATATACGCATCAGGGTCGAAGGTATGCTGGTAAGTCCACACTCCCGCTTCAGTTTTTTCCATGATCACGGGATTATCCTCATCCCATCCGGTAAAATCACCGACCAGGAGTGGTGCTTTCCGGCCTTTCCACACGAACGTGACATTACCATCCTTGATGATTGGTGTAGGTTCGGATTTAAGGTACTGGAGTATTGTGTTACCCATTCAAACCGTCCTTTATCGAAATGTAGAAATAACAAGTCAGGCACCAATTATATCTGGTAAAAATTATACATTTAGTCATTAATAAAAGGTCAAGGATTAGCGAGAGAAAAATCGGGCCCTGAAATATTTTTTCTTATGGCTACAATATATGCCATTAATTACCCTCCAGTTCTGCGACCTGATACGCTTATTTGATTTCATCTCGCTATCCACAAACAAATTAGTAGGCAATTTAAGTCGCAGTTAATCCTGCTGAAAGCAATGTGATCAGCGGTAAGTGTGAAATTATCCAATCATTCCGACTATAATCATCTCGTCAACCCATAGTTCAAAATTTTCTTTTTTAATCTGAATATTAGATAAGTAATGATGCTATAATATTGTGTTAGACTGATTTTAATATTTTTTATGGTATAAGTTGTAGTCTGAAGAGGAGGTTGGATCAAGTTCTTTTCTCGCTCGCAAGCGAAATTTCAAAATAAGAAGGATGATGATCGTTTGATTTTCGCAAACGGGCAATTATTCAAACCAAATTTTAAAATTACAACAAGAAGTAGAAATACATATCGAAGGGAGGTGAACTTCGGAATAATTTGCATGCACCCTATATTCATGTGTTGTAATATCATAATTTAAAAGGAGAGAAAAATGGTTAAGAAGTTGTTTCCACTAATAAGCTTAATCCTGGTAGCCGCATTTGTGTTTTCTGCCTGCGCTACCGCAACCACTCAGGCACCCGCTGCGACCCAACCACCTGGTGCGACCCAAGCACCTGGTGCGACTCAAGCACCTGTAGCAACTACGCCTCCCACCAGCGGAGGAGAAGTATATTACCTGAATTTCAAGCCAGAAGTTGCCACAGTTTACGACCAGATCGCGGCTGAATACAAAAAAGAGACAGGTGTAACTCTTAAAGTAGTCACCGCTGCTGCAGGTACTTACGAACAAACACTAAAGTCAGAAATCGCCAAGTCTGATCCACCTGTTTTATTCCAAATCAATGGTCCTCGAGGGTACGCAAATTGGAAAGACTATTGCGCAGACCTATCGGGTACTGAGCTCTATAAACATCTAACCGATAAATCCTTGGCTGTTACCTCGGGTAGTGGCGTATATGGTATCCCGTACGTGGTTGAAGGGTACGGGATCATTTACAACAACGCCATCATGACTAAGTATTTTGCTTTATCTGGCGCCAAAGCGACGTCCATGGCCGATATCACCAACTTTGCAACACTGAAGGCAGTTGTTGAAGACATGACCGCCAAGAAAGATCAATTAGGGATCAAAGGCGTGTTTTCTTCCACTTCTCTAAAAAAAGGTGAAGATTGGCGCTGGCAGACACACCTTGCCGATGTTCCAATTTTTTATGAAATTAGAGACAATAGCCTCGACATAAGTAAGCCCGCCGATTTTATGACCATCAAATTCCAGTATTCGGATAATTTCAAGAATATTTTTGATCTTTATCTGAACAACTCAACGACTGATCCAAAATTACTCGGTAGTAAAAGCGTTGATGATTCTATGGCGGAGTTTGCATTGGGACAATCTGCAATGGTGCAGAATGGCAACTGGGCCTGGGGGCAAATCTCCGGTGTTGATGGCAATACGGTTAAGCCTGAAGATGTAAAATTCCTCCCAATCTATACCGGCTTACCGGGTGAAGAAAAACAGTCTATCGCTGTAGGCACCGAGAACTTCTTCGCCATCAATAGCCAGGTTTCAGCTGATAAGCAGAAACTTGCTGAAGATTTCATCTATTGGCTCTATAGCAGCCCAGCGGGAAAAGCTTTTGTTACCAATGATCTGAAGTTCATCGCGCCATTCGATACTTTTGCCGCAACCGAAAAACCGACTGATCCGTTGGCACTTAGCTTGCTCACCTATACGGGCAATACTACTTTATACAATGTAGCCTGGGATTTTGTCGTATTTCCCAGCCAAACCTTTAAGGATAATTTTGGCGCTGCATTGCTGGAGTATGCCCAGGGTTCCATGCAATGGGATGCTGTAAAGCAACTGTTCATTGACCAGTGGGCAGTTGAAGCCGCTAAGGCAGGCGGTGGGTAAACATAGTTTTGTATTGGCTAATAATCTCACCCCGCACCATAACTGGTGCGGGGTGATGTAAAATATAGTTCTTCCATTATCTTATTAAGCAGGAGAATATCTATGCAAAACATGGCAAAAAAATACTATGCATTTTTTACCCTGCCGACGTTGATCGCTTTCGCAATTGCTTTTTTTATACCTTTTATCTTGGGCATTTATCTATCTTTTACCAAATTCAGAACTGTGACCAATTCACAATGGGTAGGCTTCATTAACTATGTTCACGCTTTTACGGATAATAAAGACTTTTTGAATGCAACAATATTTACGGTGAAGTTCGCCATAGTTTCTGTCGTGCTGATTAATGTTTTTGCTTTTGCGCTTGCCCTTCTTCTCACCCGCGCACTCAGGGGCACAAATATTTTTCGAACTGTGTTCTTTATGCCGAATCTGATTGGCGGGATCGTTCTTGGTTATATATGGCTGCTAATTATCAACGGAATTCTCATCAATTTCGGCGTCGATATTACCTATAGTGCAAAATTTGGTTTTTGGGGGTTAGTCGTTGTGACAAATTGGCAGATGGTCGGGTACATGATGGTCATATATATTGCCGCTATTCAGAGTATCTCAACAGAACAGCTAGAGGCTGCTCAGATCGATGGTGCAAACGCCTGGCAAATTCTAAAAAGCATAACTATCCCTTTGGTCATGCCGGCTTTCACAATTTGTACGTTTCTTACCGTGTCGAACTCATTCAAGCTCTTCGATCAAAACCTTGCCCTTACCAATGGCGCCCCGGGCAGAGCATCATCCATGCTCGCTCTGGATATTTTCAATACTTTTTATGGCTCTATTGGCTATGAAGGCGTAGGTCAGGCGAAAGCTGTGATGTTTACTATATTTGTTGCCGTTGTGGTGTTATTACAGCTGCGTATTTCCAGAAGCCGGGAGGTAGAGATCTGATGAATGCCACAAAACGTTTTCAAAACACTGCCACTTTCATTTTTTTGCTAATTCTGGCTATCTTGTTCTTGACTCCCATATTCATTATTCTAATGAATTCTTTCAAAGGCAGATTCTTTATTTCCGACACTCCTTTTGCTCTACCCAATAGTCAGACGTTTGTAGGATTGAAGAACTATACTGTCGGCCTTGCAAAAACCGGGTTTATTAAGGCTTTCGGGTATTCCCTTTTTATTACGGTTTTCTCTGTAGGCACCATCGTACTTTTTACCTCCATGACCGCTTGGGCCATCACTCGTGTAAAATCAAAAGTCAGTTCAATAATCTATTATCTTTTGATTTTTTCCATGATTGTTCCGTTCCAAATGGTGATGTTTACCATGTCGAAAACGGCTAATGTTTTGCGGTTAGATAATCCGGTTGGAATTATTGTGCTTTACCTTGGGTTTGGTGCCGGGTTATCCGTGTTTATATTTAGTGGTTTTGTAAAAAGTATCCCCCGTGAAATTGAGGAAGCTGCAACAATGGATGGCTGTAACCCGATCCAGACATTCTTCTTGATTGTATTTCCAATTCTCCAACCCATATATATTACCGTTGCCATTCTAAATACCATGTGGGTCTGGAATGATTATCTGTTACCATATCTTGTGATTGGTAGTAATTATCGAACTATCCCTATTGCTATCCAGTATTTGCAAGGTGGTTACGGCAGTAAAGATATGGGTGCCATGATGGCAATGCTCGTTCTGGCGATCATACCCATTGTTATTTTCTATTTGACTTTACAAAAGTATATTATTCAAGGTGTGGTTACTGGCGCAGTTAAAGGATAATTTAAATAACGCATATTCCAAACTAATAAACCAAAGAACAGATGAAATCGTATATCAGGGGTTGTCAAATATAATGGCAGCCCTTAATATTTTTAAAAAATAGAAGCTCAATCATTTTTCCACTGATATCGTCTTTGTATCCCTTATTCCCGGATTTTAATCCAGTATAATCTACGCATGCGAAACGCATCCTCGTTCACGGGGGTTTATGCGGCTGTAGTAACTCCGTTGAAGCCTGATCTCTCCCCTGATCTAGAAGGACTATCGAAGCTTATCCAATTCCTTGCTGGTCGAGGCTGCCATGGCGTCCTCGTGCTGGGAACGACTGGAGAGGGTCCTTCATTTTCCAGGGATGAACGGCTATCAATCTATCAAGCCGCAGCTGATGTCCGCCAATCCCTCCCAGGATTCCGCCTCCTGGCGGGCACGGGCACTCCCAGCTTGCAGGAAACGATTTTCCTCACCCGCGCAGCATTTGACTTGGGCTATGATAGTGCCGTAATCCTCCCTCCTTATTATTTCCGCAAAGCTTCGGATGAAGGTATATTTTCCTGGTTCAGCCAGCTGATTGACCAGGCTGTCCCTTCAGACAGATCGATATTTGCCTACCACATCCCGTCCATTACTGGAGTTGAGCTTTCATTGGGCCTTTTCTCCCGGCTGATAGATAGTTATCCAAATGCGTTTGCCGGGATTAAAGATTCTTCTGGTGATCCTGACCTGGCGCGCTCACTCGGTAAGCGTTTCGGGTCTGATTTGATCGTGCTCACCGGCAATGATCGCCTTTTCAGTCTTGCCCTGCAGTCAGGCGCTTCAGGCTGTATCACTGCCGTAGCCAATTTACTCTCGCCCCTCCATCGCCTGATCTGGGATAGTTTTCAAGGAGGGTGTCCTGATGAGATTACGCAGGATAAGCTCAGTTCTGCGCGTGAGGTATTAGACCGATATACTCCCTTCCCTTCATTAATAAAAATGATGTTATCCCGCCTGCATGACTTTTCTTACTGGAAAGTAAAACCTCCTCTCCAAGATTTTGATCCATCTCTGGTGGAAATCGTGCTATCCGAGTATCTCGCCACTTTGGAATAGGCCTAAACAATGGCGAACGGCTCCACCAAACCTTCCCCTATTCTCATCCCAGTATTGATATTATTCGGACTGGCTGTCGTATTGTTTTTATTCATGTCTCTCAGATTTTTCTCCCAAACTCCCGAAAGCCCCACACCAACCCACTCGCCTGCCTTCGTTACCGTCACCTCACACCCGACTCTTACTCCCTCCAATACCAGCACCATCACCCTTACACCACGTCCAACCTGGACCTTGCGACCTTCATCTACCTCCACGAGAACCCCCCTTCCCACCAGCACCAGCACGTCAACGTTAATCCGCACAATCACCCCTGCCAAACCGGATAACTACAACACCTTCTACGAGCTTAAACCTTGGGACTTCGCTGAACAGTCTCATTCCATTGAATTGCTCAATGCCAATGCGGTCCTTGCTCACTCAGACAGCGCCTACAATGCCCTTGCCTATGATGAGTCGGAAGGCAATCTCCGGTTTCATGAGGCACTGGAAGCAACCACATGGCAGTGGGATCGTGCCTATAACCTGCTCCGCATTAATGATCCCCTCGGTATCGCTTTATATGCTGACTTAATTCAATCCGCAGTCATGTCTGGTCAGGTGCGTGCTGAGGATCTTCCCGCTTGGTTCAGCTCGTACGAGACCCGGATTGTCCTTGATGTTTCACCCCTTCCTCCACAGCCAGGGGAGCTGGGTAGGGAATTAATTGAGCTCAAGTCTGAAGGCAGTGCTTTTCTTTGGCTGGTTGAAAGTCCAAATGGTACAAGTATATATCCCCTGATTAATGATATCAACTTTTCTCAACCTCATGTAAATGCCTTCCGTTACGCTGACCTCACAGGTGATTCTAGCCCTGAGCTGGTGATTTATCGCCTCGAGACCCCGGGTGTGACTTTATTAGTTCCTCCTCACCTATTCGATCTGTCTGTTACTCCGCCGGCCGAGCTGCCCATCCAAGAACAGGACCCCATGGATTTTGGCTTGGAACCACGCACAGAAGTTGAGGTAATAACCGGCACCCTTAGCAGCAGTATCCTGCGGGTTACATCGGTTTTATCACCCGCTTGTCCTGCTCACGTCACCCAGGATTACACCTGGAAAGACAGCCTTATCACGGTTACACCACTTGAGTATAAGCTCGTTCCTGTTTATGAACTGCGCACATTTTGTGAGGGTGTCTTGGATACGGCTTCCGCTTCCTGGGGGCCTGAAGCTGCCATTACCGTCGCTACTTCCATGTTGACAATATGGCCACCTGAGACCGATGCTCAGGGTTTTCCATACCCGGCTGATGCATACGATCAATTGCGCTACCGTCTGGGGGTTTTATATGCCCTGGCTGATCAACCTGATAAAGCCATCAGCACATTGCAGGAGATTATTGATAATCCGATAGTTCCAGAATCCAGCTGGGTGAAGCCTGCAGAGGAATTCCTGCATACATATCAAAGCCCAGATGATTTGTACGTAGCCTGCCAACAAGCTCAATACTGTAATCTGCGCGATGCCATGCAAACCATGGTGCAGCACAGTTCTGCCTCTGTTACAGCCGAGGCGGTACAGTACTTGCAAACCCACGGCATCATTACTCGCTCGAGCGGACTACTCGATTTTGATGCAGATGGGCAGCAGGAACGTTGGATGATCATCCAGCCCAAACCTGGTGCCAAGCTTGAATACTGGATCCTCTCTCAGATACCGTTAGGTATCCAGGCTGTCTTCGTAAAGCTGTTCGAAGCCGGTGAATCGCTGCCATATTTCCACGAGCCTGCTGGGACGGTCCCGGTGCTCCAATTTGAGCTCCAACAAGGGTTCATCTTCAAACGCCTACCGGAAACACTTGAAGCCTATATCCAATGGGTCGACGTGGAATATGCTCGTCCAACCATCATCCTCGATGGTTATCAGCAGACTTTGAACAACCTGATGAGCGGCACCGATCCATCGGTTGTATTAACCAGCCTGCTGGAGTTGTATAATTCGCCCCGTTTCAAAGGAGATTGCATTGCTTTCAATATTTGCGACCAATTCCACTATACCCTGGCTCTGACTTATGATCTGCTCGGGCAACAAGGCAATGCGATTGACGAGTATTTATGGGTCTGGAGGAATTACGGTCAGAGCCCTTACGCAACCATGGCACGTTTAAAGCTCAATCATTTTCCACTCCCAACCTATACGCACACACCCATTCCTACTTCGACCACTGCCCCCACCCACACGCCAACACCTACCACGCAGACTCCGACCAGCACAGCGTCCTTCACGCCATCCATTACGCCGACCCCGTCTGCCACGCCTACCGTTAGTGTGACTCCATCCCCTACCAAGGGTCCCCCGATTATCCCGTAATCTCGTTCGAGGTTCACCTTCAATGAGTTTCACCCATCAACAATGGCGTTTGATCATTACTCCTCCTGCCCGCGGAGCCTGGAATATGGCTGTCGACGAATCCCTTTTAGACGCTGCTGGGCAAGGTTTGGCCCTTCCATGTCTGCGGCTGTATAGCTGGGAACCGCCCTGCCTGTCCATTGGCTATGCGCAACCATCCAATGATGTTGACCAGCACCAATTGAGCATTTTCGGTTGGG
>JBGOYO010000016.1:0-15899 GCA_041479715.1 Anaerolineae bacterium | reverse complement strand
ATGAACCACCTGACTGTGGCGAACGGTGTCCTGGATCTGGGCGATCTTACCCGTAGCCCACTTTCCAGCCCGTTTCATGATCTCATCGATCCCACCCTGGCTGATCTCAACCTGATGCAGGTCGAGCAATGCCTTTTGAGTACGGGCATAGCTCATGTGCTGCTCTTGGCGGTAATACACCACCGTCGCTTCCAACCTGCTCCCGAATGCACGGTTCATCTCCAACCCAGCAGGTGCTTCTTCAACTTGAGACGCTCCGCACTCAGGACAGGTCACGCTATACTGCCGTACTTCAATCACCTGGGCAGGTGCTTGAGGCAGTTCTGTGATCTGGTTCACATTGACCAAACGACCCGCTGCGCTGCCTAGCTCGGCGTGACATTTACCACAAGACTTTGCACGTAGCTCAATGGTGTGATCGGGTTGTGCCACAAATTTACGCACATGCTTTTCGTGCCCAATGGGTGGTCCATGCCGATGCCTTCGTCGTCCTGCTGGTAAGCTGCCTTTTTGATCACGCGAAGGTGGTTGAGATGAGTTCTTTGATGAGGTGGGTGGCTTTTGGTTCTTCTCAAACTTCAGCTTCAATGCCTCATAATCTGCCTGAAGTTTGGTCAGTTGTTCATATTGCGCCAAAATCAGCTCGATTAACTCATCTTTCGTCAGCGTTTCAAAGTCCGTTTTTCCCATACGCGCATCTTATCAGATTTCGCGAATTTCACGTAGGGGTGAGTAATTACAGCCAAAAAGCTTACCACATTTCGGTAAGCTGATGCATTCTAATGAAGTTGTCGTTTTACTTGGGAGGAGGGAGCCACCTAGAAGGTGTGGATGGATTATTTACACCATACAGGCAATCAATACGGGGTTTAAGCAAGCTGCTCTCCATTAAGTGATACCCATACCGCATTCTATATCTGATCATGGCTTTTTAGACTAGCTAGCACAGCCCTGCGTGATGTTTTCCCCAAGTAGTCAATCCGAGACTTCCCACCCTTTCCCAGGCGGATGAGAATCTCCACTTTTGTCAGGTTGAAGTCATCCATTAAATCTCAAGAAACTCGTCGGCTCGGGATCCGGTATCTAGCGGCTCTATCAAGATTGCATAGTCCCTGAGGTTATTGAATGTCTTATCGCAAGATTCAACCATGACGCTGATATCCTTATGGCTGACAGGTGCGAGTGACTCCAAATGAACATTGATTGGTTTCGCATCCCGAATAGGGCTTGACCATCTATTCAAATTGGCCTCCACCCATATGCCCTTCCTGCAGGCAATTTTTACTGCCCGAAAAGGGGGAGGACGAGTGAATGCAAAGAGTATCAGACTCCATATAGCTAGTTAGAGTGTATAAGCCTGCTCTCCGAAAAGGCCTTCGTCCAAGCCTTTGACTTCGACTTCGTCCGGGACTCTCACTGGAGAGAATCTATTTTGGATCTTGAGGATGGCCCAGGTGACACCGAAAGCATACACTATGACAAAGACAACCGCGAACACCTGGACTAGAAATTGATGCCAGTTACCTTCGATCAGGCCGCTCACGCCATTGACGGCCGAAGCTGCAAAAACACCGGTAAGAATAGTGCCCAATGTGCCACCAACGCCATGACAGCCCCACACATCCAGAGCGTCGTCCCAGCCCATTTTCATGCGGAATTGTACGGCTCCATAACAAACGAAGGCGGTTATCACGCCTATGATTGCTGCAGCCCAAGGATGCACGTATCCAGCTGCTGGGGTAATGGTGGCCAAACCGGCAACCGAACCAACCAGGGCTCCGGTCATACTCGGCTTGCCCTCATGCACCCAGGAAATGAACAACCAGGTGATCATGGTTATCGAGGCGCAAATGTCAGTTGTGACGAATGCGTTGGCAGCCAGACCCCCGGAAGATAAAGCACTACCACCATTGAACCCAAACCAGCCGAACCAGAGCAAACCCGCTCCCAGGGCAACGTAGGTGATGTTGTGGGGTAATGTCTTCTCTCCTGGGAGAATCTTACGCTTACCCACGATAAAAACAGAAGCCAGGGCGGCAAAACCGGCACTCATATGTACCACGATTCCTCCGGCAAAGTCAACCACCCCCATCTGCGCCAGGAAACCGCCACCCCAGATCCAGTGGGCCAGAGGAATATAAACAAGAATGCTCCAAAAAACCAGGAAAACCATGTAACTCTTGAAATTCACCCGGTCAGCAAAAGCTCCGGTGATTAGAGCAGGGGTAATTACGGCAAACATCTCCTGGAAGACAAAAAATGCCAGAAATGGAATATGCTGCTGCACATTAGCAACGATGCCAGGCCCAAATCCGACCCCGTTGAGACCGAAGTAACGCAAGTCGCCGATAATCCCCCATATATCTTTACCGAAAGCCAGGCTGAATCCACCAAAGACCCAGATGATAGTGACCACGCCCATAGACATGAAGCTTTGCAGCATAATAGTCAGAACATTCTTACGCCTGACCAAACCTCCATAAAAAAACGCCAATCCAGGGGTCATAATAAACACTAGGGTGGCACTAATCAGGACCAGGGCAGTAGAGGCAGGATCGATAGTAGCAGGCATATGATTTTTCTCCTTAAATTGGAATGCTTATTTGTCCTTTTTATAAGTTGCTCTTCTAAATTGTACCGAGCGACTGTAAGATTTGCACTCTACAAACCTGGTATTAGACATACCTGAAATCTGGTATAGGATTTGAGCTTCCGGATAATCAGCTTTGTGCTAAGATTGACGCGGTATGCTCTCATCTTACATTCTCAGGATCTACCTGAAAAATAGATGACCATTTCCATCCTTTTAGCCGAAGACCACAAGATCGTACGCGAAGGTACACGCCAGTTGCTGGAGCAGTACCCCGATTTCCGCATAACCGGTGAGGCGGAGGATGGCAAAGAAGCTGTGCGCCTGGCGATGGAGTTAAAGCCAGACGTGGTGGTTATGGATGTTCGCATGCCGTCCATCAGCGGTATCGATGCCACTCGGATGATCAAAGCCTGCTTACCGGAAATCCAGATTTTGATCCTTTCAGCATACGACGAAGACCGATATGTTTTTCCCTTGCTGGAAGCTGGAGCCAGTGGCTATTTGCTCAAGACAGCCAGTGGAACCGAGTTGGCCGAAGCTATCCGCACGATCAATAAAGGCGGGACAGCCCTGGCGTCTCGCATTGCCGGTAAGCTGGTGAACCGTTTAAATTACGACCAGCCATACTGGAATCCGGAAATGCACGATAGCCTGACCGAGCGGGAGATGGAGGTTCTACAGTTGACGGCGCTCGGGAAGTCCAACAAGGACATTGCCTCAACGCTTTCCATTCGACCTCTGACCGTGCAAGTGCATCTGCGTAACATTTTTGGTAAACTGGGAGTGAGAAGCCGGTCACAGGCGGTGGCGTATGCCATATGCCATGGCTGGATTACTCTGGAGCCTGGAGATGAATGACATCCCCGCATATTCACCGGGGTCATTCAAGGGATCAACCATCCGTAGCCAGCTAATCTGGGCAGCGTTGTTTCCCCTGATGTTGTTTGTGCTGTTGGCTACCCTGGTGATGACTGCGGGAATGCGCGAGATCACCCTGAACCTTGCGCTTCAGCGCAACACCGCCTTGGCTCAAATCGATGCTTCCCATTTTTCTGACGTTCTCCACAACTACCAGGTTTTGCTCCAGACTGTAGGACAGGAGATGCAGTCTGGGCAGCCAATCCAGGAGCTGTCAAGCTTTTCTAAAGAACTCGCTTCATTCCAACAGGGGGTGTATTTACTGGAAAATCGGCAGAGGCTGCTTGCCAGCAACCAAGGTCAAGATGAGTTGCCTGTACAATTGCCTACTTTTCCACCTGCTTCCACATTCAGCTTGGCGCCGCTTCTGGAGGGTGGCACTGCCTTGATAGTCGCAGTCCCAGTTGAGCAAAGAGGTTGGCTGCTGGGAGTAATTTCCGCAGGAGACAGTCTGGGCAGCAATAACCCCAAGTCTCTGCCAACTTCGCAGGTCCTGTACCTGGTAAGCCCGGATGGAAACCTGCTTCCTACCCGCGGGGAGAGCAAGAATCCTTACCAATTGGAAAAAGAACTGCAGGCCATGCAGACGAGCAATGAGGCTGGTAGTTTGCTGGGGGAATCACCCATAGCCGGAGAAGAGGCTTTGCTTTCGTACTCGCCGATCACCGGCACAGGCTGGGGATTACTGATCATAGAACCATTGAGCGCATTCCAGACGCCTGCTCTTAATTATCAGTGGATCCTGGCGGTGTTGTTGTTCTTAGGGGTAGCTTTGTCGATCGGAATGCTGTCTTTGAGCCTGGGGCGGGTGATCCAACCCATAAGCGATTTAGCCCGCAGTGCTGGGAAAGCTATCCCTGGTAGCACCTTTCACCCGCTACCAGAACGTGGTCCTGAAGAGCTGCGTTGGTTAATCCGGGCTTTTAACCAAATGGTAATCCGCCTGGCAGAACAGCAGAACGCCCTGAGGCAGTATGCCCAGAAAGCCCTGCTCAGTCAGGAAGCAGAACGGCAGCGGCTTTCTCACGAGCTCCACGATGGTACTGTACAAGACCTGGTGGGACTGGTGCAGCGGCTGGAGTTATGCCGAAACGAGATGGAGACCAACCCGGCTGCTGCCCTCCACCGCCTTGACGAGCTGCAGGTTCTGGCGCGCCAATCACTGGATGACGTTCGCCACATTAGCAATGCACTGAGACCTTCTATTCTACAGGATATTGGGCTGCCGGCTGCGTTGCAAGCGCTTTGCGAGGATCTGGAAGAGCAAATGCCAGGGATCGCTTGTTCGTGCGAATTCCAAGGAGATAGCGTGCGACTGCCGCCCGACTTGGAGCTGGCAGTCTTCCGGGTGGCCCAGGAAGCTTTAAACAACGTACGCCAACACGCCGGCAGTCCATCTGACGTCTGCGTTCTTCTGGAGTTTGGCGACGAACAGCTAATCCTGTCGATCCAGGATAACGGGACAGGATTTCAAGTTCCGGACATGAAGACTTTGGTGCGCAACGGCCATCTTGGCCTAGCGGGCATGTATGAACGCGCGGCTTTATTCGGCGGTCAAATTGAGGTGGTATCAACCCCCGGTCAAGGGACACAAATTATTCTAAGAATGCAACAGGGTTATAAATAGCACTTGTAATGACCTGCTCCACCTTTTTCCATGCCTTTTTGAACCTACTGAGTATACAGTAAAACCCAATGGCAGTGTCGTTCTTCGTCCTTTTCTCTATTGTAATGTGGCACTTTCCCCTTACCCCAGGTCTTCTGCACCACCATTCCATTCATCCCTAGATATTTGTGGCTGGCTTTCATCATCCCGATTGAAACGGTCTTTAACATTGGACCGACCAGTGTATATTGCTAATCGCAGGAGAGACTACCTGGACAAGCTGGCGGAAGATATTATCACCCACTATGAATGTACAACCCTGGAAGATGTGAGTATCCAGGGCATGATTCGTAATCAGAACCTCTTAAAGTGCATTATGGATTCGGAATGGGGATACCTGAAATAGCACCTGAGCGACAAAGCGGAAGAAGCTGTCTGATAAGCTAAACAGGTAAACCCGTGAAATCCATCGAAAGCCTGTTCAACCTACGGTACGATCTACCCCAAATGCTCCCTTTTGGATCATTATTGCGTTTCAATGTGGTCTATCAATGAAATGCGATATAAACGCAACCCGGAATATTTTGCAATGGGTGAGAAACGCCCATAGGGAGGAAAGTACAGACAATAGTCCAAGGCGGTCCCAATAAGCCCCACAACGTTAGTTATAGAAAAGTGTCAAGCCTTGTTAAATAGTGTTATTATTACTACTTTAATGGATGAAATTGAGCGTAGTCTAGAACAAAAGTCTGCCCAAATGCGTGCTGTGGGTCAAATCACCGTCGCGCTGGCTGCCGCCTGGAAACTTGAGGATACGCTGGAAGCGATCACCAGGATTACCTCACAGGTGATGTCTGTAGATTCATGCTCTATCTATCTACAAGAGGAGGGCAGCATCCGGTTGGTTCTAAAGGCGACCACAGGGCTATCCCCAGAGGCGATCGGCCGCGCTTCCCTAAACATTGGCGAGGGCCTGACTGGTTGGGCTGTCACACACGGCCAGCCAGTTGCAATACGAGATGCTTTGAACGATCCCCGCTTCAAGTTACTGCCGGAGACGTGCGAGGAAGGGCTGCGATCGCTCCTGGCGGTCCCACTGAGCGTGCATGGTCGAATCATCGGTGCCATGAACGTGCAGACAGCCGAAATGCACGATTTCACCAATGATGAAATCGAACTTCTATCGCTGATCGCTAATCTGGCAGCGGGGGCATTGGAGAAAGCCACTCTCTATGATCGCATGGCTCAGCAGATCCAGGAGCTGTCTACCCTAGCCGAGGTTAGCCGAACCGTCACTTCACCGCTGTATCTCGATGATATGTTAGGCGTGGTAGCTGAGATGGCCGCCCGGGTGATGGGGTCGAAAGCCACCTCCCTTCACCTTGTTGATGAAACCTCTGGCCAATTCATTCTGCGAGCCACCCATAACGTCAGGGAAGCTAATGTTCAATTCGCTCCCATTACAGTTGGACAGAGCATTGTTGGACAGGTGGCCGCTACTGGGCAGCCAATCATGGTCGGGAATATACACCTCGATGAACGCTACCTGGATCGCACCCTGGCAGAGAACGAAGGCTGGGTTTCCCTCCTAGCTGTGCCGTTAGTCGTCCGCGAGAAAGTGATAGGCGTCTTTTCCTGTTACACAACCAGCTACCACGAATTTGCCACAAAAGAGGTTGAGCTGTTTCAGACTTTGGCAAACCAGACAGCGTTGGCTATCGAGAATGCTCGCTTGGTAATCAACGCAGCTGTTGTGCGCGAGATGCACCATCGTATCAAGAACAATCTACAAACCGTGGCGATGCTGCTTCGTCTTCAAAAGAGCGCAGCCCACAACCTAAGCGCAGAGGATGTTCTCGACGAAACCATTAACCGTATTTTGAGTATTGCGGCTGTTCATGAGACACTCTCCGAGCAGGGATTACGCGTGGTAGATGTGAAGAACGTGCTGGAGAGAGTCATACGCTCAGTTGGGGAGACCATGCTCGGTGCTGAGCAAAGGATCGAGCTCGAGGTTATCGGTGATCGTATCATTCTCCCTTCTCGCGAAGCTACTTCCCTTGCTCTTGCGATCAGCGAGCTGGTTCAAAACGCAATGAAACATGCTTTTATAGGCTGCGAATGCGGGCGAATCCAGGTGCGACTGCAAGTCAGAACCAGTGAATGCTCAGTGACTGTTGAGGATGACGGAGTGGGTAGCATGGAGCTCTCATCCACGAGCAAAGGGTTAGGATTACAAATCGTAAAAGCGCTGGTCAACGAAGATTTAAAAGGTAGGTTTGAGCTAAGCTCATCAACGCAAGGCACCCAGGCGGTAATCTGTTTTCCTTGGCCCGCCGGAGCAGGAGGCAAACCTTGAGAAAGTTAACCATTTTGGTTGCCGATGATGAATCGATTATCCGCTTGGGAGTAAAACAAATCCTGGAAGAGGCTGGGCATACTGTCTATACAGCGGAAAATGGTGCGATGGCGATCAAGCAGGCTGAGAGTAGTACGCCCGATCTGGTCATTCTGGATATCAAAATGCCCGAGATGGATGGTCTGGAAGCTGCACGCCTGCTCCTTGATGAAAACAAGGTGCCGGTTATTTTTCTCACAGCCTACGGTGAGCAAGAGCTGATCGAACGTGCAGCTCGCTTACCAGTCATGGGCTACCTGGTCAAACCGATAAAAGAAGCCGAACTGCTGGCTATGATTGAGGTAGCTGCTGCTCGCTATGAAGAGCATGCTAGTACAGCACGTACAGCAGCCGAATTAGAAGGTGAGCTAGCCTCGCGCCGGACCATCGACCGTGCCAAGGGGCTGCTGATGCAGAATGAAGGCATCAGTGAGTTAGATGCCTACCAGCGTCTGCAGCAGCGCTCCTGTCAGGAACGGCGTACGCTGTTGGAAGCTGCAGAAGAGACCATCCGTGAATTCTTAAAACGCCAGGGATAGATGGGTTTATGCCGAGATACCATATTCACACCCAATCTGCACCGGCTCCATTTGAGTATCCTGCAAAATTTCAAAAGGATGAAACAGATTTTTACGTCAAGTATGGGCATCGGGTCTTCCCAGGTACTTCTCAGCGCGGCGACCTCTATTGGACCGCTGAGATTATCACCCAAACCTGGTTCCAGGCTGAGACTGGACGCATCCCTATCAGCGGCGCGGGCTACGGTGGGCCGTTTAGCGGGGAGGGCTTCGAAGGCATGTGGCTGGATATGTCCGAGATCGTGCGCCCCACCCGAGATGGGATCCACGGTCGCGAATACATATCCACTACCGTGAACCTGGGCGGTGCACCGGAGATGCTGGAGTTTGATGCATCTGGGCGGCTGATCACTCCCATGCCCAAGATCGTCTACCTGCCGTTACCAGTGATGTTCGGACCTATGCCTATCCCGCTGCTTGGTAAGGCCGTCTGCCGAGCTGTATCACTGGCTGCAGAACGCCTCGGTACGCTGTTCATCCTAACTCCCGATCTGCTCGACCTGGCTCAGAAAACTAATCTAGCTTTACGCATCAGTGCAGATGATTTTCAATCCCTGGAGAACTTGCCACAAGAACCGGTTTACGTAGAGATTGATGAGGAACCCTGGGCGCTCGAACGCTGGAATGCAGCGCAGGAACGTTGGCCGAATGCCATGGTCGCCTTGCGTCATGCCCTTGGACCGGATAGCCCAGTAGAGGTGGAACACTTGGTGCGTCAGGGTGTGCGCCTGTTTCATTTCTCTGCGGATGACGAGGGGCGGGACCGCGCCGGCCGACCGTTACCCGATTCCCTGCGCGCCGTGCATACATATCTGGTAAAACAACGTTGGCGCGACAGCCTAACCTTCCTGGTGAGTGGTGCTATTGCCGCAGCTGAACACCTCCCCAAGATCATCGCATGCGGTGCGGATGCGGTTATTCTGGACTGGGTCCCCATGATTGCCTTGGGCTGTGCCTTATGGGCAGATAAACAGGCTTGCCCAGTGGAAAGAGGTGAGATCGACGCCGAATGGGGAGCCCAACGCTTGATTAATTTGATGGCAGCCTGGCGAGATCAGCTTTTGGAAGCACTTGGTGCCATGGGGATGCGAGAGGTACGCCGCCTGCGTGGTGAGGTCGGGCGGGTGATCTTTGAGGAAACAGAGTCAAAAACTTTTCGCCGCCTGTTTCCTACCGGCGCGCCATATCGGTCTTTCAGGCGGTTGCCTGAGGAAGACAGCGGTGAGGGTGATATGCGCTGGACACACGCTTTGCTTGCTTCTTCACACCAGCAGGCGCGCGACGGCTTTCCAAATGGCGAGCAAGAATTTCGTGTAGGTGCCTCGGGAGGTGGTTTTGACCGGCTTGCTTTCGTTTTCGAATTGACCGACGAATGGCAACACTTTAGCCGGGAAAAGTGGCTGGTCGATCCGGATGGCTTCGATTTGAGCCTGCCTCTAAACCGGCGTGGTGATGGACGTCCTGAGTTGTGCAATCCCCTTCCCTGGTACGGCGCTGGGATGTCGTTTGGGAGCGTAAGTTTGCCGGTCATGCTCAGCCGGGCACGCGCCGCTCAGTTTTTAGGCTCCTTCACATCCACCGGAGAGGGTGGCTACCCCGAAGCGCTGGTTCCCTATGCATATCACATCATCACTCAAGTCGCTACGGGGCTCTTTGGGGTGCGAGAGGCAACCATCCAACGCGCCCGACTGGTCGAAATTAAATACGCTCAGGGAGCTAAACCGGGCTTGGGAGGGCACCTGCTTGGCAACAAAAATACACTGAGCGTTGCGCGGGAGCGAGAAGCTGTCCAAGGAACTTCTTTGTTCAGTCCTTTTCCTTTCCATAGTGTGTATTCCGTCGAGGATCATAAGAAGCACGTTGACTGGCTGAAGCAGATAAACCTGAATGCTCTGATCAGCGTGAAGGTCAGTACGCCCACCGATGTGGACATGGTGGCTGTCGGCTCTTATTTTGCTGGCGCACATATCGTCCATTTGGATGGGGCCTACGGCGGCACTGGTGCGGCGCCCGAGATCGCTAAGAAGAATATTGCCATGCCAATAGAATACGCTATTCCGAAAGTCCACTGCTTCTTGGAAAACGAGGGGATACGAGACAAGCTCACTATAATGGCCTCCGGAGGAATCCGGACGGCTTATGACGTAGCCAAAGCCATCGCTTTGGGAGCGGATGGTTGTGTCATTGGAACTGCTGAGTTGGTTGCGCTTGGTTGCACTCGGCTGGGAAGCTGTGAGCAAGGACTAGGCTGTCCATTCGGTATCACAACCACAGATCCGGAGCGAAGTAAGCTTGTGGATGCACAGAGTGCCTGGCAACAAATCGTCAATCTCTATACAAGTTGGAAATGGCAGTTGGCAGGCATTCTATCTGTGCTTGGGATGAAATCAATCCGGGAGTTACGCGGTCGGACAGATGTCTTAGTCTATTTGGAATAATGTCATGGCTCTCGAATATTCTTTACGAGAACAAGCTGATGCTTTATTGAATTCAAGGTTTCGGTTGGTAACCGATCTTCCTACCCAACCGCGATCCCCCGAGGCAGCAGAGGGTGGCTGTGGCGTGCTCGGGTTAGCGTCCAATGTTTCCATTCTCGGGCGGCATGTCATCACGGCTAGTCAGCAGATGCACAATCGTGGCAATGGCAAAGGGGGAGGCATTGCTGCCTCCGGTTTGGATCCTGTGCAGATGGGTGTCTCCTCCCAGGTTTTGTGCAGTAACTACCTGATCCAGATTGCTTATATCGATCGGCAGGCGCGAGCAGAAGTGGAGCGTGAGTGCTTGCTGGGACGCTTCGACATTACCGAGTCAAAACTCGTTGCGACTGTTAATGATTATCGAAGCATTGCCGGGTTGGAAATCCGCCCACCTGATGTGGTGCGCTACTTTTGTCAGCTAAAACCGGAGGTGCTGGCACGCTTTGCCGAAGAAAACGGTTTGCGGCACTTACCCGCCAGACAGGTAGAAGACGAGTATGTGTATCAGAACAGCTTTCGCCTCAACCAGCGATATTACCCCAGTCTAGGGGTTAAGCGCGCTTTTGTTTTGTGCCACGGTCGCGATCTACTAGTGTTCAAGATGGTCGGTTATGCAGAACAGGTCATTGCCTACTACCGGCTGGATGAGCTGACTGCCCATGTCTGGATCTCCCACCAACGCTATCCGACTAAAGGGCGTATCTGGCATCCCGGAGGTGCGCATCCCTTCATTGGTTTGAACGAAGCTTTGGTACATAACGGTGACTTTGCTAACTACCACCGAGTGACTGAGTACCTACGCCAACGTAATATTGTTCCCCTTTTCCTCACCGATACTGAAGTGAGCGTATTGTTGTTTGATCTGTGGGACCGAGTCTATAGGTATCCACTGGAGGTCTTGCTGGAAGCGCTGGCACCCACGACCGAGCACGACTTTGATATGCTACCGTACGAGAAGCAGACACTCTACCGTTACATCCAGCAGACACATCTTCACGGTAGTCCCGATGGCCCCTGGTTCTTCATAATCGCCCGCAGCAAACCAGACCTCCAGATCTGGCAACTCTTAGGCATTACGGATACCTCCATGCTACGCCCACAAGTGTTTGCATTGTATGAGGACGAAGATGGCGCTCAAATTGGCCTGATCGCCTCCGAGCGTCAGGCTATTAACGCCTGTCTGCGCAGCCTCGCGCAGGAAGACGCACGGTTCCAGTCCCTGGCAGATAAATACTGGATAGCACGTGGCGGAAGCTACACCGATGGTGGTGCTTTTATCCTGACGGTCACGAAAAACGAGCAGGAGTACCATTTGTCCTGCCAGGATAAATTTGGTCGGGCTATCAAAGTTACTCAACCAAAACGCTCGAAAAAACGCCAGGGTGGTGCAGACAAGACGAAGATCCTCACTAATTCCGTCAAGGACTCTCTTGGTCAGAATGCAAACCTATGGTTCAACCAGACCAGGGATTGTGTAACTGATATTAGCTTGCCTTCATTCAATGTCTGGCTGGATGGACTACTCTTGTTTGCAGGTGAAGGTGACCTGCAGCGATCGCATACTATCGCCATCCTGACATTACTACGCGATCGGCGGTACGCCACTGGCCCGAAGAAACGCTCAGCGCTTTTAACGTTGGTTGATAAGACACTTTACCAAATTCTACGTTCGATGCCAGCATTGGATAACGGCTCAAAGAGCATGTATCGCTTCGTAGAATGGACCTCGCGCCAGATGCTACGCCCTCCGCATCCGGGTGAGCAAATTCTAGTTGTTGATGCCTATGGTTTCTCAGCTGAAGGCCAGGATTCCGCTGCACAGCTGCTCCGTCAGGCTTATGAGTTAGGTTGGCAGCGTTTACTCTCGTTCGATTGGCGCGGTGGGCGCTTTGCTGCCTGCGGCCTTGGACCGAGTACGGTAGGCCTACAAATAGATATCTACGGGGACTGCGGCGACTATTTGGGTTCGGGTCTGGATGGAGCCCAGATCTCTTTGCATGGGGATGCTCAAGACCAGGTTGGTCAGATTTTCAACGCAGGACGTTTAGTGATCTATGGTGATGTAGGACAGACCTTCCTGTATGGAGCTAAAGGCGGTGAGGTCTATGTGCTGGGTTCCGCTGCTGGCAGACCACTAATCAACGCGGTTGGCCGGCCGCGGGTAGTAATCAATGGCACTTGCCTGGATTACCTAGCCGAATCCTTCATGGCTGGCGATCCCTTACAAGGTGGGGGTTTTGCTATCCTAAATGGCATGTATTTTGACGATACAGGTCGGTTTGTCGAGCTCCCCACACCTTACCCAGGAGGTAACCTGTTTTCCCTAGCTTCGGGGGGCGCAATTTACCTGCGCGACCCGCATGTTAAAGTGGATGAGGATCAACTTAACGGCGGCCAATTTACCTCACTGTTGGAGGAGGATTGGAAATTGATCGAGCCTTACCTGTGCCAGAATGAGGCCCTGTTTGGGATTCCTTTGGAAGGTCTCCTGCGAGTGAATGGGGTTGTTCAACCGCCAGACAAGGTATATCGCAAGGTAAAGGTCAGGCCATTGGATGTATTATACTAACCTTTGGTGCTAGTTGAGTCATGGGGTATCCTAAAACCCACATTCTACACCCCAAAATTTGGATTTTTGAGAATTGTTTTGAGGTCGATTTTCTGTCGAGATGTAAATTTTGAATGCGATCTGGGCTTAATTAGTATTCCAAAGAGCAAATCAGGTAGCCGAAAAAAGCTGATTTGTGTGTATAAATCGCCTCTGTTTGGCACCAAAAAAGAGCTAACCAGCCAAATTAGCGGAAATCATCAAAAAATGGTCCAAAAGGTGCAGGACGCAGGTGATACGATTACAAATGCCCAAAATGGGTGTGATAGATCACGGACGAAACCACCAACCCAGTGACGGCGATGATGGTCAGAGGTCCAACCGGGCGCTTCTTGCGCCGAGCGGGCTGGTTTTGCGACTCGGCACTTTTCTGGCTATCCTTCTGTTGGGCATTCAATCGGGCTCCCACCGCCAGAGTGGCGGGAATTGCAGCGCAAAAGATACACATAGCTAAGCTCCTTGATTAATTGCCGGAGACCTGGATCTCGTACTGGCATTTCGTGCACAACCCGAACAGTTGTAGCCAGTGACCCGAAATGCGATAGCCAGTTTCATGGGCTACGTCGTTCATCAGGTTGTCCAACTGGTCTCCGCTGAAGAATTCTACCAATCCACACTTTTCGCAGATGAGGATGTGCTGGTGCCCGGCATTGGTAGCGATAAAGGCCTGGCAGCCGGAGGGCTGGTGGACCCGCTGGATAAGGCCGATCTCTTCAAGTTTTCTAGGGTGCGATAGACGGTCACCAGGCTAATTTTAGCATATTTTTGGCGGGCAATATCGAACACCTGGATAGGGTTGAGCACACGCGGGCTGGTAGCGACCACGTCCACAACCACCTGGAGGGGCGCAGACATGCAGTAGCCGCGCGTCTATAAGGTAGCGATCCATTCTGAATGTGGTTGTCAATCATTGGATAATTTCACTAGACCTTAACATTAATATGGCCTGGATTATAATGAAAAAGATTTGCATTTACAGTTTCAAGGGGAATAGTTCCGCTCTTCTTGTAGTGTAAAGAAGGCTGGTGGTTTCATCTGCATTCACCGCAATAAGGAATCTGGAAATGAGGAAGATAACCTGTTTAACCTTGATCCTTGTCCTGCTATCAGCGTGCTCGCCCGTATCGAATGCCCCGCAGGGTGGCAAGAAAACCATTGTGGTGACTTATTCGATCCTGGGCTCGGTGGTCAAAGACCTGGTGGGTGATCAGGCGACTGTGATCGTGCCCATGCCCAACGGGCAGGACCCGCACGAGTGGGAACCATCTGCCAAGGATATTGAGACGATCAACAAGACAGACCTGATCGTTCAAAACGGGCTGGGTCTGGAGGGCGGCATGGAGAGGGCCCTAGCGCAGGCTGAAGCCGATGGCGTGAAGACTTTCGTCGCCTCCGACCATATCACCGTGCGCAAAGTGGGCCAGGGGGAGGGGATCCCCAGCGGTGATCCCGACCAGAGCGTGGGTGCGTCAGACCCGCACTTGTGGATGGACCCCCTTACCATGAAGCAGGTCGTGGCAGCGCTGGCGGACCAGGTCAAGGCCGACCTTGGTTTGGATGTCTCCAGCCAGGCGACGGACCTGGAAAATCGGCTAGACGCCCTGAACAGCGAGATAGCTGCACAGGTGGCTACTTTGCCCCCAGCCAACCGCAAACTGGTCACTGGCCATGAGTCGATGGGCTACTATGCAGAGCGTTATGGTTTCAAACTGGTGGGTGCCATCATCCCCAGCCTGACCTCCCAGGCGGAAGTCTCAGCGGCGGACATGGCAACCCTGAAGGCTTTGATCCAGGAAAACCAGGTCAAGGCAATCTTCACCGAGCTGGGTACCCCCAAGTCTGTCGCAGATGCGATCGGCGCGGAAACGGGCGTCAAGGTGATCACTCTGACGACCCACAGCCTGCCCCTGGATGGCTCCTATTTTACTTTTCTACGCAACCTGACCCAGGTAATCGTTGAAGGCCTCCGCTAAATATGGACTGTTTCATCACCCCCTTCACTTCAAACAGTTTCATGTTGAACGCACTGCTGGCGGGCGTGCTGGTAGCGATTGCCTGTGGTATCATCTGGTCTTTTATCGTGCTGCGCGGGCTGGCTTTTATCGGCGACGCGCTGTCGCATAGTGTCTTGCCTGGCATCGCCTTGGCATTGCTGCTTGGCATCCCCGGTATCCTCGCTTCATGCCGGGGTTTGGTGCAGCAATAAGAACCGAGCGCGAGCTGTTTTAACAACGACATCATGCAGACACGCTTAATTGCTCGTAAAGCGGGAGTGTTTTGCCAGAAATGGTGTGATAATAGTAAATAGCCTCGCTATTCCACTATTGCCACTAATATAAACCGTTAACCTATTACAGACTAATGCCTAAATTAAATTTTGGGGATTAGCTGCAGAGGCTTATAAGTTATTGAGGCACTAACCCACAGATAAACACCAAGTTCGGTGGCCCCAGGAATTGCTCCGAGGCGCCGAGGCATGCCCTACTAGGTGCGCTTCCCGTGTGCCTGAATTCAGATCAAGTGGGCGGGGAAAAGGTGAAGATGAGAGATGGCTCACAATAGAATCCCTATGTTGCACGACAAGAAGATTGCACTGGTTGCCCATGACAACAAGAAGGGAGATCTCGTCGAGTGGGCGACCTACAACCGCGATCTCCTGGCGCACCACGATGTATACGCCACTGGAACCACGGGAGAGGTCCTGGAGCAGGAGCTCGGTTT